>NZ_JBQQCD010000049.1:0-959 GCF_052245555.1 Streptomyces sp. KR80 | reverse complement strand
ACTAGGGCGTGTCCGACGGGTCGCGTGACCGAACTGCGCTGGTGTCGTTCCGGCCAGCGTGGGGCGAGGTGATCTGTCGGATCGGGAGTGGGCCCGGCTTGAGCCGTACTTGCCGAAGAACACGGGACGGGGCGGGCGGTGGACGTGCCACCGCAAGGTGATCAACGGGATCTTGTTCCGGCAGCGGACCGGTATCCCGTGGCGGGACCTGCCGACGCGGTTCGGGAAGTGGAAGACCTGCCATGACCGGCATCGGAGGTGGTCAGCTGACGGCACGTGGGAACGAGTCCTGCAGGCGGTTCAGGCCGATGCCGACGCGGAGGGCCGCATCGACTGGTCCATGGTCAGCGTCGATTCCACATCCTGCCGCGCTCATCAGCATGCCGCCGGAGCCCACCGCCGCCCGGCGCGAATACCCGGCCGACAAAGGCGGCCTGCCCATCACCGGACGGACGAGGCGATCGGCCGCTCACGCGGTGGGCCCACCACCAAGATTCACCTGGCGAGCGACGGCGGCTGCCGCCCGCTGGCCGTGCTGGTCACCCCGGGCCAGTGGGGTGACGCCCCGCAGATGATCCCGGTCCTGGACCGTATCCGTGTCCCGCGCCTGGCCGGAGGGCATCCAAGGACTCGCCCGGACCACGTCTGCGGGGACAAGGCGTACAGTTCCCGCCGCAACCGTCGTTACCTGCGGCGACGGCAGATCCGGCACACGATCCCAGAGCGCCGGGACCAGCGGGCCAACCGCCAACGCCGTGGAAGCCATGGCGGTCGGCCCACCGGTTTCGGCCGGGCCCGCTATGCCCGCAGGAACGAAGTCGAACGAACCGTCAACGCCCTCAAGGGCTTCCGGGCCGTCGCCACCAGATACGACAAGAGAGCGTACGTCTTCCAGGGCACGGTCACCCTCGCCGCGATCCGGCTCTGGCTCCGGTAGGGACCTGCCGGACAGTCCCTAG
>NZ_JBQQCD010000048.1:0-1100 GCF_052245555.1 Streptomyces sp. KR80 | reverse complement strand
ACGGACGGACCTCTGGTGTGCCAGTTGTTCTGCCAAGAGCATGGCTGGTTGGCTACGTTCGGGAGGGATAACCGCTGAAAGCATCTAAGCGGGAAGCCTGCTTCGAGATGAGGACTCCCACCCCCATGTGAGGGGTTAAGGCTCCCAGTAGACGACTGGGTTGATAGGCCAGATATGGAAGCCCTGTGAGGGGTGGAGTTGACTGGTACTAATAGGCCGAGGGCTTGTCCTCAGATGCTCGCGTCCACTGTGTGGTTCCCAGGCTGCGAACAGCCGCCCTGGTTGAACCGGCCATGGCCCCGCTCTGCGGGTGCCATATTTCAATGATCAATTGAATAGCGTGCTTGTTCGCTGCCCTTATCGACTTCCGCTCCGTGGAGCGGTGATAGGGTTTCGGTGGTCATTGCGTGAGGGAAACGCCCGGTTACATTTCGAACCCGGAAGCTAAGCCTTTCAGCGCCGATGGTACTGCAGGGGGGACCCTGTGGGAGAGTAGGACGCCGCCGAACAATCTTTGAGGACCCTTGGTCCCAGCGTTCATGCTGGGCCAAGGGTCCTTTTGCTTGCCCCTACGCGCCGCGCTCTTCGGTGCGCGAGAATGATTGCGGTACCACAGACAGGAGTCACGTCGATGTCCACCAACTCGCCCGAGGATCGGCCCGGACGCCCAGAGCGTCGGCCGAGGCGTCAGGATGGCGGTGACCGTCGGGACTACCGGAGTTCGGGGCCGCGTCGGGACCGTGACCGTGATAGTGACCGCGGAGCCTTCCGTGGGCGGGATGACCGTCCGCGGGGGCCGCGGCGTGATGACGACGACCGTGATCGGGGTGGGTTCCGCAGCGACCGTGACCATGACCGCGATCGTGACCGAGACCGTGATCGGGAGCGGTCGGGGTTCCGGCGTGACGACCGTCCGCGTGGTCCGCGTCGTGATGACGATCGTGGTGGGTTCCGTGGGCGTGATGAGCGGGATCGTGATCGGGGTCGTGGTGGGCGGCCGGGCGGTGGGTTCGAGCGTCGTGAGGAGCGGTCTTCGTACCGTCGGGATGATCGTGACCGGTACGGGGATCGTGATCGGGAGCGGTCGGGGTTCCGGCGCG
>NZ_JBQQCD010000047.1:0-1195 GCF_052245555.1 Streptomyces sp. KR80 | reverse complement strand
CCGTACGCGAACCACGGCTCACCGTCACCCGTGTGGCGGGCGATGCCGTGGTCGATCCACTCCCAGACGAAACCGCCCTGGCAGCGCTCGTACGTCGTGAACAGGCGCTGGTATTCGCTCAGGCCGCCGGGACCGTTGCCCATCGCGTGCGCGTACTCGCACAGGACGAACGGCATCGAGCGGCGCCGCGCATCCAACTCGGCGTCGCCCCAGGGGGCTTCGGCGCGCTGCCCGATCAGCTCGACCTCCGCGTGGTCGGCGTACATCCGGGAGTAGACGTCGGTGTCCTTGCAGGACAGATCGCCCTCGTAGTGGATGGGGCGGTCGGGGTCCCGGTCGCGGATCCACTCGGCCATGGCGGTCAGCCCGCGGCCGGTGCCGCACTCGTTGCCCAGTGACCAGATGATGACGGCCGGGTGGTTCTTGTCCCGCTCGACCATCCTGGCCGCCCGGTCGAGCAGGGCCGGGGTCCACCGCTCGTCGTCCACCGGATTACGGCGCCAGCCGACCGCGTGGAAGCCGTGCGTCTCCAGATCGCACTCGTCGATCACCCACAGGCCCAGCTCGTCGCAGAGGTCGAGGAAGGCGGGGTGGGGCGGATAGTGGCTGGTGCGCACGGCGTTGATGTTGTGCTGCTTCATCAGCAGCAGATCGCGGCGCATGGTCTCCAGGTCCAGGGCCCGGCCGTGCTCGGGGTGGAACTCGTGCCGGTTGACGCCGCGGAAGAGGATCCTGCGGCCGTTGACCTTCAGCACGCCGTCCTCGACGGCGACTGTGCGGAAGCCGATGCGCAGCGGGACGCGCTCGCCTGCCGTCGCCAGCTCGGCCTCGTACAGTCTCGGGGTTTCGGCGGTCCACGGCTCCACGGGTACGGTCGCGGCCTCGCCGGTCGCCAGGTCCAGCTCCAGTTCGGGGACGGTGATGCGGCCGCCCGGATCGGAGTGGACCCGCAGCGTGCCCTGCCCGTTGCGGTGGTCGTACGAGGCGTGAACGTAGAAGTCGCGGACCGCGCCGTCGGGCCGGTGCAGCAGCGTCACGTCCCGGAAGATGCCGGGCAGCCACCACTGGTCCTGGTCCTCCAGATAGCTGCCGGAGGACCACTGGTGGACGCGGACCGCCAGCACATTGCCGCGCGACCGCAGCAGCCTGCCGACCGAGAACTCGTGCGGCAGCCTGCTGCCCTTGAAACTGCCCA
>NZ_JBQQCD010000046.1:0-4951 GCF_052245555.1 Streptomyces sp. KR80 | reverse complement strand
GGGGGTGGGAGTCCTCATCTCGAAGCAGGCTTCCCGCTTAGATGCTTTCAGCGGTTATCCCTCCCGAACGTAGCCAACCAGCCATGCTCTTGGCAGAACAACTGGCACACCAGAGGTCCGTCCGTCCCGGTCCTCTCGTACTAGGGACAGCCCTTCTCAAGACTCCTACGCGCACAGCGGATAGGGACCGAACTGTCTCACGACGTTCTAAACCCAGCTCGCGTACCGCTTTAATGGGCGAACAGCCCAACCCTTGGGACCGACTCCAGCCCCAGGATGCGACGAGCCGACATCGAGGTGCCAAACCATCCCGTCGATATGGACTCTTGGGGAAGATCAGCCTGTTATCCCCGGGGTACCTTTTATCCGTTGAGCGACGGCGCTTCCACAAGCCACCGCCGGATCACTAGTCCCTACTTTCGTACCTGCTCGACCCGTCAGTCTCACAGTCAAGCTCCCTTGTGCACTTACACTCAACACCTGATTGCCAACCAGGCTGAGGGAACCTTTGGGCGCCTCCGTTACCCTTTAGGAGGCAACCGCCCCAGTTAAACTACCCACCAGACACTGTCCCTGATCCGGATCACGGACCCAGGTTAGACATCCAGCACGACCAGAGTGGTATTTCAACAATGACTCCACGAACACTGGCGTGCCCGCTTCACAGTCTCCCACCTATCCTACACAAGCCGAACCGAACACCAATATCAAGCTGTAGTAAAGGTCCCGGGGTCTTTCCGTCCTGCTGCGCGAAACGAGCATCTTTACTCGTAATGCAATTTCACCGGGCCTATGGTTGAGACAGTCGAGAAGTCGTTACGCCATTCGTGCAGGTCGGAACTTACCCGACAAGGAATTTCGCTACCTTAGGATGGTTATAGTTACCACCGCCGTTTACTGGCGCTTAAGTTCTCAGCTTCGCCCGACCAAAGATCAGACTAACCGGTCCCCTTAACGTTCCAGCACCGGGCAGGCGTCAGTCCGTATACATCGCCTTACGGCTTCGCACGGACCTGTGTTTTTAGTAAACAGTCGCTTCTCGCTGGTCTCTGCGGCCACCACCAGCTCACTGTGCAAGACAGATCACCAGCAATGGCCCCCCTTCTCCCGAAGTTACGGGGGCATTTTGCCGAGTTCCTTAACCATAGTTCACCCGAACGCCTCGGTATTCTCTACCTGACCACCTGAGTCGGTTTAGGGTACGGGCCGCAACAGCACTCGCTAGAGGCTTTTCTCGACAGCATAGGATCATCCACTTCACCACAATCGGCTCGGCATCAGGTCTCAGGCTTGATACCAGGCGGATTTACCTACCTGGCGCCCTACACCCTTACCCCGGGACAACCACCGCCCGGGCTGGACTACCTTCCTGCGTCACCCCATCACTCACCTACTACAGGTCTGGACCGTCGGCTCCACCACTCCGACCTCGTCCGAAGACTCAGCCGGCGGCTTCACGGACTTAGCATCGCCTGATTCAGCGTTGACGCACCATCACGGGTACCGGAATATCAACCGGTTGTCCATCGACTACGCCTGTCGGCCTCGCCTTAGGTCCCGACTTACCCTGGGCAGATCAGCTTGACCCAGGAACCCTTAGTCAATCGGCGCACACGTTTCTCACGTGTGTATCGCTACTCATGCCTGCATTCTCACTCGTGAACCGTCCACAACTCCCTTACAGGGCTGCTTCACCCGGCACACAACGCTCCCCTACCCATCAGCACCCTCGTTAAAGGTATATGTGCCAATGACACGACTTCGGCGGTACGCTTGAGCCCCGCTACATTGTCGGCGCGGAATCACTTGACCAGTGAGCTATTACGCACTCTTTCAAGGATGGCTGCTTCTAAGCCAACCTCCTGGTTGTCTCTGCGACTCCACATCCTTTCCCACTTAGCGCACGCTTAGGGGCCTTAGTCGATGCTCTGGGCTGTTTCCCTCTCGACCATGGAGCTTATCCCCCACAGTCTCACTGCCGCGCTCTCACTTACCGGCATTCGGAGTTTGGCTAAGGTCAGTAACCCGGTAAGGCCCATCGCCTATCCAGTGCTCTACCTCCGGCAAGAAACACACGACGCTGCACCTAAATGCATTTCGGGGAGAACCAGCTATCACGGAGTTTGATTGGCCTTTCACCCCTAACCACAGGTCATCCCCCAGGTTTTCAACCCTGGTGGGTTCGGGCCTCCACGACCTCTTACAGCCGCTTCACCCTGCCCATGGCTAGATCACTCCGCTTCGGGTCTTGGGCATGCTACTAGGGTCGCCCTCTTCGGACTCGCTTTCGCTACGGCTCCCCCACACGGGTTAACCTCGCAACACACCGCAAACTCGCAGGCTCATTCTTCAAAAGGCACGCAGTCACGACCGCAAGTGCAAGCACTCACGGCGACGCTCCCACGGCTTGTAGGCACACGGTTTCAGGTACTCTTTCACTCCGCTCCCGCGGTACTTTTCACCATTCCCTCACGGTACTATCCGCTATCGGTCACCAGGGAATATTTAGGCTTAGCGGGTGGTCCCGCCAGATTCACACGGGATTTCTCGGGCCCCGTGCTACTTGGGAAATACGCAAGAGAGCCGCCATGATTTCAGCTACGGGGGTCTTACCCTCTACGCCGGGCCTTTCGCATGCCCTTCGCCTATCACGACGGTTTCTGACTCTCCGACCGGCCGGCAGACCGATCAAGCACACTCCCACAACCCCGTAAGCGCAACCCCTGCCGGGTATCACACGCCTACGGTTTAGCCTCATCCAGTTTCGCTCGCCACTACTCCCGGAATCACGGTTGTTTTCTCTTCCTGCGGGTACTGAGATGTTTCACTTCCCCGCGTTCCCTCCACACGCCCTATGTGTTCAGGCATGGGTGACAGCCCATGACGACTGCCGGGTTTCCCCATTCGGACACCCCCGGATCACAGCTCGGTTGACAGCTCCCCGGGGCCTATCGTGGCCTCCCACGTCCTTCATCGGTTCCTGGTGCCAAGGCATCCACCGTGCGCCCTTAAAAACTTGGCCACAGATGCTCGCGTCCACTGTGCAGTTCTCAAACAACGACCAGCCACCCACCACCCCACTGACCAAACAGCGAGTTCACCGGGACCGGCACACCGAAGGCACAACCACCACGGCCGCACCCTCAGACACCCAACAGCGTGCCCGACACGACCCTTGATCCGATCCACGTTCCACGCCCCCAGGAGGGGGCAGTACTAGCGGTCATCACAACGACCGTGCCGAGTAGTCAACGTTCCACCCATGAGCAACCAGCACCGGACGTTCGCCGGTGTTCTGGCCTCTGACCAATCCCCGTAGGGGCTGGTGAGAAGTGCTCCTTAGAAAGGAGGTGATCCAGCCGCACCTTCCGGTACGGCTACCTTGTTACGACTTCGTCCCAATCGCCAGTCCCACCTTCGACGATTCCCTCCCACAAGGGGTTGGGCCACCGGCTTCGGGTGTTACCGACTTTCGTGACGTGACGGGCGGTGTGTACAAGGCCCGGGAACGTATTCACCGCAGCACTGCTGATCTGCGATTACTAGCGACTCCGACTTCATGGGGTCGAGTTGCAGACCCCAATCCGAACTGAGACCGGCTTTTTGAGATTCGCTCCACCTCACGGCATCGCAACTCATTGTACCGGCCATTGTAGCACGTGTGCAGCCCAAGACATAAGGGGCATGATGACTTGACGTCGTCCCCACCTTCCTCCGAGTTGACCCCGGCAGTCTCCTGTGAGTCCCCGGCATAACCCGCTGGCAACACAGGACAAGGGTTGCGCTCGTTGCGGGACTTAACCCAACATCTCACGACACGAGCTGACGACAGCCATGCACCACCTGTACACCGACCACAAGGGGGCACGTGTCTCCACGTGTTTCCGGTGTATGTCAAGCCTTGGTAAGGTTCTTCGCGTTGCGTCGAATTAAGCCACATGCTCCGCCGCTTGTGCGGGCCCCCGTCAATTCCTTTGAGTTTTAGCCTTGCGGCCGTACTCCCCAGGCGGGGAACTTAATGCGTTAGCTGCGGCACGGACGACGTGGAATGTCGCCCACACCTAGTTCCCAACGTTTACGGCGTGGACTACCAGGGTATCTAATCCTGTTCGCTCCCCACGCTTTCGCTCCTCAGCGTCAGTATCGGCCCAGAGATCCGCCTTCGCCACCGGTGTTCCTCCTGATATCTGCGCATTTCACCGCTACACCAGGAATTCCGATCTCCCCTACCGAACTCTAGCCTGCCCGTATCGAATGCAGACCCGGGGTTAAGCCCCGGGCTTTCACATCCGACGCGACAAGCCGCCTACGAGCTCTTTACGCCCAATAATTCCGGACAACGCTCGCACCCTACGTATTACCGCGGCTGCTGGCACGTAGTTAGCCGGTGCTTCTTCTGCAGGTACCGTCACCGGTAAAGGCTTCTTCCCTGCTGAAAGAGGTTTACAACCCGAAGGCCGTCATCCCTCACGCGGCGTCGCTGCATCAGGCTTGCGCCCATTGTGCAATATTCCCCACTGCTGCCTCCCGTAGGAGTCTGGGCCGTGTCTCAGTCCCAGTGTGGCCGGTCGCCCTCTCAGGCCGGCTACCCGTCGTCGCCTTGGTAGGCCATCACCCCACCAACAAGCTGATAGGCCGCGGGCTCATCCTGCACCGCCGGAGCTTTCCACCCACCAAGATGCCTCGGCAGGTCATATCCGGTATTAGACCCCGTTTCCAGGGCTTGTCCCAGAGTGCAGGGCAGATTGCCCACGTGTTACTCACCCGTTCGCCACTAATCCCCGGCCGAAACCGGATCATCGTTCGACTTGCATGTGTTAAGCACGCCGCCAGCGTTCGTCCTGAGCCAGGATCAAACTCTCCGTGAATGCTTTCCGGGTCACCCCGGCAACACCACGAGAGCGGAACAGCCGGAGGAATAATCCCGACCGTTCACAGCATCCTCGCTGTG
>NZ_JBQQCD010000045.1:0-7941 GCF_052245555.1 Streptomyces sp. KR80 | reverse complement strand
GCTGTCGGCCGGACTCGACCAGCACGCCGGTCCCGGCGGCACGGTGGTGATCTCGACGATCGGCGGCACCGGCGGTATCGGGAAGACCTACTTGGCCCTGCGCTGGGCCCACGAGAACCTGGAGCGCCCGCGGCCGGGAGATCATGGGCGATCTGCGGACCGCGTACCAGCGACTGGGCATCCTCATGCTGGAGATTGCCCCGGCAGACTGGTCCGCCCAGCGCCTGCGCGACGCAGGCCCTGGAGCCGTTCGCGCAGCCGTTGGGGGGACCAGTCTGCCGTGCGGTGGCCATCGCGGCGGTGGCGGCGGCCGCCCTGGAGGTTCCTGTGGAGGTGGGTCGGCCGCCGCTTCCCCGCGTAGCGTGTACCGCGCGGACGACGGCTACTGCACGTCGACGTAGTCGCTCGTGGAAGTGGCCGCGCCGGTGGTTGAGGTGCCAGCGAACGTGTAGCGCCAGTAACCGTCGTAGGTGGCGGTGAGGGACGTCTTCAGGCCGCCGTAGCTGTTCGTCGTCACCGTCTTGACGTTGCTGTAGGTGCGCGTGCCCGCCTTGCGGAACTGCAGCGTGACGGACTGGTTCGTGTAGCCCTTGTAGGTGTGCGTCTCCCAGTTGGCCCGGCTCAGCTTACCGGTGACGATGAGGGTCTTGCCCTTGGCGACCGGCTCGGGCGAGGCGTTGGTGGTGAGCTTGGCGTAACGCTTCACCTTGTGGCTCTTGTAGGAGTCGTTCCAGTAGAAGCTGCCGTCACCCGCGAGCGCGGCAGCCGTCACGTGCCAGGTGCCGGCCAGCGCGTTGGCATACAGACCGTTCTCCTCCGGGGCGCCCTGCGGGTCGGCCGTGATCGTCAGCTTGCAGGTCGACGTAGTCGCGCTGCTGGCGGTGCAGGTGGCGGCTTCCTGGTCCGGACCGAGGTAGCCGTCGATGTTGTCGACGTCGGAGCCGTGCCACAGGTCAAGGTACGCGTCCTGGATGCCGGAGGCGTGGCTGGCAGTCAGCAAAACCGTGAACGTCTTCAGGTTGGTAGTACCGACGACGACGTCCTTGCCCGCATGGACGGTGATGTTCGAGACGACCGGCTCATCAGCCACCGCCGAGGTGTTACCGAGCACTGACTTGGCCGCAGCGGCGGAGCCAAAACGCTCACTGGCGTCCGGCTTGTGCGGGCCCTCGACCGGCTGGTACTCGGCGTGGGCGACCGGGACCGCGAGGGCCGCGAGAACGAGGACGCCGGACCCGGCGGCCACGGTGGCACGAATGCGCATGTAGTTCCCCATGAGGAGAAGGGGCACCGCGGTTCGGTAACCGTCACGCGATGCCCGAGCGATCTAGAAGTCTGCTGACTCCACGGATCAGACCCGCCAGACCCAAGCACGGTTGTACGGAAGACGAAGGATCGGTGAACGTCTGCCTAAGAGCACGGGAGCGGGAAGCTCGGAGCGAGGCCGCCAAAGCGCAGGAGCAGCGGTTCGCACAGGAGCGGAGGGACGCGGCGGACACGTTCGCCTTGCACCTGGTCCTCGACAGGGAGACAGGCCGGCAGGCAGCTGCGTGCCCTGGCGTAGTGGCATGGCTTTTGGCCCGAGCGGGTGGTGGCCCAGCTGGCGATGCTGGCCCATCGGGGAGGACGGGGTGTCCGGACACCCTTCACGCAGTCATGGGGCCTGATCGTGGTCGACGAGGCGCACCGCACCAGCGGCTACCTGGGCAAGCCGTGGGCGGTCGTGCACGACAACCCCCGTATGTCAGCGGCCCGCCGGCTCTATAGCGGCGCGATGCACTGAGCAGCCGGATCGACCCAGCCCGGACGACGGCGGCCGACCAGAGGAAGGCGGCGACCGACTATCGCCGGCTCGGGGACCTCGCCGACGCGAACGGCGTCTCGGGCCTGATCGCGGGGCTCCAGGGGCGGCAGAACACGCTCAAGTTGTTCCGGTCGGACATCGTCGCACTACAGAAGAGAGGACTCTCGCAGGACCTGATCGGGCAGCTCGTCGCGATGGGCCCCGAGTCCACTCTCGACCGGCAGCTGCGGGGCGCGAGCGCCGGGCAGATCAAGCAGCTCAACGCCCTCACGAAGAGTGGGGCGAAGCTGTCGACGAGTCCCGGCCGGCGGCGGGGAAGCGGTTCGGGTGTGTCCGCTCCCACGGGCAGGGGATGCCGAGAGGCACAGGTCCCGGCCCACTGAGCTCAGACGATAGGCAGGCGGCTCAAGGGCAGGGGTGAGGACGGGACCATTCTTTGTCGGTGAGGGGCTTCTTGTGGACGGATGGTCCCAGGGGGCCAGTGGAGTCGGGCCCGTCGCCGACCTCGCCCCAGGCACCTCCGTAGCCGAACCATCCCTGGTTGCGGGCATCCTTCAGGTGGTGATATGTGGCCCAGCCAGCGCCGCGGCCTGCGATGTCGGAGACCACACCGTGGGCTTTGTGGATGGGGTAGGAGCCTGCTCGCGGGTAGGTCGCGTGGCTTCCTCGGGCGCTGTAGGCCAGGGGGTGGCCATTGTGCTTGCGGGCCTGCTTCCAAGGCACGGTGCAATAGATGTTGTGCTGGTGGTAGGCCACGGTGACAGCCCGGTTGTTCTTAGCTTGCCGTTTAAGGTCCGGCGTCGAACGCGGCTCGTACTTGATCGGCGTTTTCGCGGTTCAGCGGACGTGAAGGCGACCTTCGGCTGATCCTGTGCTCCGTCACAGAGGCATGAGATCAGCGCGAAGGCCGTGGTCGTGAGTTTGGTGCGTCAGGGCGTCCTGAGGGATGCGTTCGCAGAAGTGTCACGCTTCCGGATGGAGTTGTACGCGTGTCTGACCGCACGCGGGGATGCGTTGTTCGAGCTGTGCGACGCGCTGTTATGTACTGACGGGCCCGTGCGGACGCTGGTCGACCTCGCGCTCGCCCCAGAACACCGCCGCGGGCACGGAGCCCTCTACGGTGGACTCAATCAGGGGCGGATCGACGTCGCCCGGCTTCGCCGAGCTCTGGCCGGGATGCCGCTGCCGAGGGCGGCGGACGGCCGGCTGGTACTGGCCGTGGACGTCTCGCCGTGGCTGCGGCCGGATGCCGGCACCAGCTCTGACCGGGCCTTCTGCCATACGTTCGGCCGGGGTGAGGGCGAGCACCAGATGGTGCCGGGCTGGCCATACTCGGTCGTGGCCGCTCTGGAGACGGGCCGGACCTCGTGGACGGCGGTGCTTGATGCGGTCCGTCTGGAGCCCGGCGCGGATGTCGCCGCGGTGACCACCGTCCAGATCCGCGAAGTCGTCGAACGGCTCGTCGCCGCCGGCCAGTGGAAGGAGGGCGATCCCGAGGTGCTGGTGGTGCTGGACGCGGGCTATGACGCACCCCGCATCACCCACCTGTTGGGCGGCCTGCCGGTGCAGATCCTCGGCCGCTTGCGCTCGGATCGCGTGATGCGACGGCCGACGCCGCCGCGGGTCTACGACCCCAAGGGCGGCCGTCCGCACAAGCACGGCGGCGAGTTCCTCTTCGGCGACCCCGCGAGCTGGGGCGCCGAGCAGGCCGTGACGACCACGGACACCCGCCGCTACGGGGAGGCAACCGCTCAGGGGTGGGACCGGCTCCACCCGCGGCTGACACGGCGTGCGGCCTGGCTCGATCACGACGGGCCACTGCCCATCATCGAGGGCACCGTCATCCGCCTGGTTGTGGAGAAACTGCCCAGCGGCGGAGTGAACAAGCCAGTCTGGCTCTGGTGGTCGAGAACCGGGGCCACCGGCAAGGACGTGGACCGCTGCTGGCAATCGTTCCTGCGTCGCTTCGACCTGGAGCACACCTTCCGCCTGTTCAAGCAGACACTCGGCTGGACCAAGCCCCGGCTTCGCAGTTCAGAGGCAGCCGACCGCTGGACATGGCTGGTGATAGCCGCCCACACCCAGCTCCGGCTCGCCCGCCCACTCGCCGTTGACCTCCGGCGCCCCTGGGAGAAGCCAGCCCCGCCGAACAAACTGACCCCGCCCGAGTCCGGCGTGGGTTCAGAAACCTCTGCGTGAAGACCGGCTCTCCGGCCGGTGCGCCGAAACCGTCCCAGCCCGGGCCCGGCCGGCCACCGGGCTCGAAGAACCGCCGCCCAGCCACCCGTCATGACGTGGGCCGGATTCTTGCGACCGGTGAGGCATACAAACGCCCCGCCCACCACAAAGTCGGCACCAAACCCCGACGTGTCACGCCAGCTCCGAGCAGACGGGAGGCCGCCACTGCCCGATGACCATGCCATCAAGCAGGATGGGCAACATGGACGCGAACGGAAGCGGGCCCCTTGAAGACCTCGTGCACTGGAACGGTGAGCTCTCCGAACTCATCAGAGACGCCCGGGACGGCGAACCAACATCGACTGTCACCTTCCGTCGTCGCCACGCCGTGGCCGCCGTGGAGAAGGTCACCACTGGACTCGCCAGCCCCGGCCAGCTCGTCGACTGGGCACAGGCCGTGCACTTCGAGGACCAGGTGGACGTCGAGGAAGGACACCAGGACCTGCTGACCCAGTTCCTCGTCGAAGCCTCGACCCCCGAGCTGTTCGAACCGGTCACCCGTGAAGTCTGCCAACGATGGCTGCGCGTCCTGCGGACATCGTTGGCCTCCGATGCCGAAGCGGCCGGACGTTAAACGGCAAGCTTATGCGGGTGCGGACTTGTCCAGGCCCATGTTGGCGGTGGCTTCTGAGAGTGGATGACCCCGCTCGTCGGCTGCCTCAGCTTCTTTGGGAGTGGCGTCAGTGGTTACTGGGCGTGGCCGGCGATGGGACGTCCGCCGGTACACCGCCGGGGAGCAGCGCGACGACATCGCCGTACTGGTGGTCCGGAGGCTTCCCGCGCCCCCATTGAATGGCGCCCGCGCGGCAGTGACGAACGTGAGCGAACTTCTGAGCATCCCGGAGGTGGCTGCGTGAGCTGTCCGGCACAGTCCCACGCCCACGTACGGGGGACGGTGCCCGGCATATCAGCCGGACTGACGTAGCTGTGGGCGCCCTACGATCCTCGGTTCCGCGAAGGAGGCTGCCCCATGTTGCAGCGAAACGAGCTCTGCCACCCCGACTTCCAAGCCCTGGCCAAGATTCAGGCAAGCGAGGAGGCGGGGCTGCTGGAGAAGCCGAACGTAGTCGGCGTCGCCCTCGGCTACAAGTACACCGGCGGCAAGAAGACCAACCAGAAGGCTCTGGTGGCGTTGGTCGAGACGAAGCTCGACAAACAGATGCTGGGCAAGGGCGAGCTGGCGCCGGCAAAGATCGGGGAGACGCCGGTCGACGTGCAGGAGGTCGGCATCATCCACGCCGGCCTCGGTCCTAGCCTGACCACGAACGTACCCATGTACATGATGGACGGCATGATGGAGGTGGGTCGGGAGCGGGAGGCCCTGGAGGAGCGCGAGCCGTCGGGCGCCATCACACGCGAACGGTTCGCGCCCGGCATGGCCCCCGTGAGGCCCCAGGTGCTCACCCACAGGGTCCGTCCCGCGTGCGGCGGGGTCAGCATCGGCCACTACAAGATCACCGCGGGGACGCTCGGAACCTGCGTGTACGACGCGCAGTACTTCCCCGGCGCCCCGCCGAAGTACTACGTGCTGTCTAACAACCACGTACTGGCCAATTCCAACGACGCCAAGATCGGCGACCCGATCCTCCAACCCGGTCCGTACGACGGCGGCAGTGCGACGACCGACACGATCGCGTGGCTCAGCAGGTTCGTACCGATCAAGTTCATGCAGAACGGAAACGTGCCGCTGAACTACGTGGACGCGGCCATCGCCGAGGGCGACTTCCGGGACCTGGACAGACGGATCTCCTGGACCGGGGACGTCAAGCGCATCAACTCCGCCCCGCAGATCGACACCGTGGTGCAGAAGTGCGGCAGAACGACCAACTACACCACCGGCCGCGTGCTCAACATCAACGCCACGGTGGATGTCAACTACGGCAACGGGCAGGTCGCCCGGTTCGCCAACCAGATCCTCACCACGCCCATGTCAGCAGGCGGCGACTCCGGCAGCATGGTGTGCGACCTGGAGGAGGGTGCGGTCGGGCTGCTGTTCGCGGGTTCGCCCTACGTGACCATCATGAATCCCATCCCGCTCGTGCAGCAGCTGCTCGGAATCCGCGTCACCGAGACACCCTGACCGGCTCCCGCGGTACGGCGACGGTTCGAGACTGCCGAGATGGAACAACCATGAACGAGAGCAAGTTGTCCGCCGCACTGGCCAAAGCCAGCGGCTGGGTCGGCCAAGTCGCCGGAGTCGTCGCGGTTGGCCAAGGTGAGCAGCCCGACGGTGCCCCCACGATCGACGTGTGGGTCACCAGCCTCGCCGAGGCGGGCCCTCTCCCGGATGAGGTGGGCGGCTACGCCGTCCGTGTGCGGGAGACCGGTGGTCCCATCAAGGCCCAGTGAGCCCCTGCAGCCACGGTGAGTGACAAGAATAGAGCAGAAGCAGCGGAGGACCCGCGCCGTAGATCGGTGCGGGTCCTCATACATGCGCGCCCGGGTCACATCCCAGAGCGGACAACGGACAGAATGAAGGACCCCCATAAGGGCGCAGCTCAGAACCTCTTGTGAGGAAGGGCCGGCCAGGATGGAGTCGACCGTCACAGCCGGAGCGGGGGCTTTCCCCTTGGGCTCTCCAGTGCTCAGCTCGCCCATGGCGGAGGAGGTGGGGGTCGAACCCACACGGCTGCTCAGGCAGCCCAAAGGTTTTCGAGACCGCGGCCGGCGCCACCTGTCGGCTGGCTCCTCCTGGTATTGCGCGGAGAGTGCGCGGATCGAACGCGCGCGGGCTCATCACCCGACGACGGCTTAGCAAGCCGCTGCCTTACCACTCGGCCAACTCTCCAGTTGAACCATCCGGCAAGAGGTGGGCGGCACGAAGAGGCCGCCCAGGCGGAGCGCTCCCCGCGGGCGCTCGGTGTTCCGCGTCGTCTGCGGCTACACGACCGGCCCGGGGCTGCCCGGCGAGGAGTACGAAGAGCGCTGATACGGCTGACTAGTCATCGCGCTCTCCTCCCGTGTGCGTCGTGGCGTGGAACCACTCTGGTGCGTGCGAGGCGGCGCTGCAACGGATTTTCCGTTGCCCAGCGCCACGGTGGGGAGCTGGGCCTGGGGGCGGGGGTGCCACTCCCCCGGCCTTCGGTGGGTGCTGGCTGGTTGTACTGGGCCCGTCAGGCGGTGATGACGCCGTGCCCGATGTGCGCGAGGCAGACTGCGAGCGGGCGGCCGTGCGACGGTCCTGCGTGGTGGTCAGGACGTATGCCTCGATGTCCGGGTGCCAGTGGAATCCGTGCTCTTCCAGGACGGATTTCCGTGCCTGCGTCGCAGGCTTCGCGGGTGTCGGTGGCAGCGACGACACCGTGTGCGGGGTCGACGGTGACGAGGTACATGCCGGTCTCCTCCGGTGGTTTCTCGGCTGCGGCAGGGGGTGCCACTCCCTCGCCGCCGGGGCGGGGCGCCGCTGGTGCCGGCTGCGCTGGGTTCTCCGGGTGGGCCGGGCCCCGGAATTTCGCCCAAAGGTCCGTTAGTGACCTGCTGTCAGCGGCCGTGCGGGCGCGGTAAGTAGGCGGTCCGCTGGAGGTAGCGGTCCAGGAGCATCAGTACCTGTTTGCGATCCCCGGTGATCATGGGGTGCGGGGTAGTAGTGCGGCATGGAGCCGGATGAACCGGGAGAGGGATATGTGCATCCCTGAACGATTCTTTCCCACGCGAAACGCTCGGCTGGGAAACCCAGCCGAGCGTTTGCTTATTGCTCGCCACCACACCAGTGATCAGGTGTTGCGTCGGCCCTGGAATCTGTCCTTCCTCCGGCGGGGACTTGCCTACGCTGCTAGGGACTGTCCGGCAGGTCCCTACCGGAGCCAGAGCCGGATCGCGGCGAGGGTGACCGTGCCCTGGAAGACGTACGCTCTCTTGTCGTATCTGGTGGCGACGGCCCGGAAGCCCTTGAGGGCGTT
>NZ_JBQQCD010000044.1:0-8451 GCF_052245555.1 Streptomyces sp. KR80 | reverse complement strand
GCGCTCCAGGTTCTCGTGGGCCCAGCGCAGGGCCAAGTAGGTCTTCCCGATACCGCCGGTGCCGCCGATCGTCGAGATCACCACCGTGCCGCCGGGACCGGCGTGCTGGTCGAGTCCGGCCGACAGCGCGGCGAGCTCGGCGGTGCGGCCGGTGAACAGCGCTGGCGGCGCGGGTAACTGGCGCGGGAGGTGGGCGGGCACGGCGGCCGGTGTGGGCCGGGTGGTCACCGCGTGTTCGCCGCGGCCGGTGAGGGCTCCCTCGCCGGTCAGGACCTGCTGGTGCAGGCGCCTCAGTGGCGGTTCGGGATCGATGCCCAGCTCCTCGGTCAGCCGCTGCCGGGTGCGCTCATAGCTCTCCAGGGCCTCGGCCGTGCGCCCGCACCGGTGCAGGGTGAGGATGAGCTGCCCGGCAAGGCGCTCATCCAGCGGGTGCTCGGCCGCGCGGGTGCGTGAACCGGGCAGCAGATCGGTGTGCTGGTCCAGGCGCAGCCCGATGTCGGTGGCGTTCAGCTCGGCGGCGAGGCGCTCGGTGTTCAGGGTCTCGCGCAGGGCGTTGGCCCAGGGGTGTCCAACGCGGCCAGGGCCTGCCCGCGCCACAGCCGAAGAGCCTGCTCCAGGAGGGCCGCGGCACGCTCGTCGTCCGCGGCCGTGCGGGCCCCGGCGGCCAGGTGGCGGAACCGGTGCAGATCCACCGCTGGGGCTTGGCCGGTGAGCACATAGCCGTCTAACCCTCGCGTGATCCGCACCCCGCCGGTGGTGGCCAGGGCCTGCCGCAGCCGGGAGATGTAGCTGTAGAGCGTGGAGCGCTGCGCCGACCACCTCAACCAGGCCGGCCCTGACCACCCGTGGACCGGCGTACGGTTCACCGCCACCTGGGACAGCCGCGACACGCTCGACCCGATCCTCGTCGTTCCCGACCTCGTCGCGGAAGTCAGCGCCGACACCGCCATCGACCGAGGAGCCTGGAGACACCCACTGCGCTACATACGGCTGCGCCTGGACGTCACGGCGGCCGACGTCCCGTCGTCGGCTTCGGCGCCTGAGCGCCATACAAGGGTCCTCGCGGATCGCCGCGACGTCGTGGCACACCGGGGACAGGCCGTTCGGAGCGATGGATGTACCCGATGGGGTCGGATTGCGCAGGGCTGCGGCCTTGCGCACGGCATTGGGTACGTGTCCCTGGTGATTCTGGCCCGGCCCGGGGCGTCTGTTTCGGGGCGAGTCGACGGAATTGGATCACATCGATGGCCACCATCACCCCGAAGGACCACCTGGTCGAGCACAAATCGACCGTCCCCGCGAACAGGGATGACTCCGTCAAACTTTTCGTACGCGAGTACGACGGCACCAAGCCGAACAAGCCGCGCAAGGCCGTCCTCATGCTGCACGGCAGGAGCGCTCCGGCGCTCGCGGGCCTCGACCTCCAGCACGGGAAGTACAGCTGGGCTCAGTCGCTGGCAGAAGACGGCTGCGACGTGTTCATCATGGATCTCCAGGGATCCGGCCGCTCACCGCGCCCGAAGATGGACGAGCCCTGCAATGCCAACCCGGCCCTGCAGGAAGACCTTCTGGTCCCCAACCCGCTGTCGGCCACCTGCTCCCCGACATATCCCTATCAGCTGAACAACTCGCGGAGCGATTGGGACGAGCTCGACACGGTCGTCGAGTTCATCAGGGACCGCCACGACGTTCAGAAGGTCGCCCTCGCCGGCTGGTCGGCGGCCTCGTTCCAGATCGGGCCGTATACCCTGCAGCACCCGGAGAAGGTGGAGAGCCTGCTCTTTCTCGCCCCGATGTTCCCGCCCAAGGGCAGGGCGAGCAAGCCGGGTACGCGCTTCGATGCGCCGGTTCCGCTGCCGGTGTCCACCCCGGCCGCCGTGTTCGGCTTCCCGATGAACCTCACCAGTAAGGAGAGCTTCGAAAGCGCATGGGACAGTCAGCTGCGCTGCCCCAACCAGCGGGAGGCCGGCATGGTCGACGTGGTGTGGAAAGCCATCATGGACAACGACACGGTCGGCAAGGGCTGGGGACCCAAGGAGGGCCGAGCCCCTCAGGGCGTGATGCGTTTCCGGAATTCCTTCTGGTGGGGCTGGAACTCCACCACGGTGCCGCTGGACGGCACTCTCGGCAACACCGTGCCCGTGCTCATCGTGTATGGAGCACTGGACACCACGGCGAACACCTCGCCGGACCTGGGCCAGCTCCACTTCTCGGTCCCTGCCCTGTACAAGGCCATCACCGGCCCGAACAAACTGATGTTCCGGGTCGCCTGCACGGGCCACCAAATGCCCTGGGAACGCCAGTCGAAGGTCCTGCACCGGATGTCCAAGCAGTGGTTTAAGCACACCGCCGTTGAGGGCCTCACCAATGGAAGCTTCGACGTGGATGACGATGGTGTCCTCACGCCCATGGAGTAGTTACTAGGAACCCTTGCTTGCCGAGGCTTCCGGACACTCCAGGTACGGGCGGACACGAGGGGCGCGGGCAGCAGTGGACCGAGACGCCCACCGACAGCATGACCGCCCACTGGTGGAAGATATCCGCCTGCCCCGGCTGTCGACGGTCCGCGGGGCGGCCTGCAACAGCGCGGTGTCCTGACGTCGGCTTGCCCGCTTCGGCCGGGCGGGCGCCCTACTGGGCGCCCCGGCTCTTGGTCGAGATCGGCGACGAGCGCACTCGCTTTTCCGCCGCCGGCGTAGACGGAGAGGCTCCCGCTCTTGGCGTTCGACAAACACCCCCCCGGCGCGTGTATGTTCTATTTCGTTCTACTTACGTGGCTATTCTGTGCTGGCGCCCGCTCATCCGGAGTAGGCCAGGTACCCCGAGGGAGTCCGTGGTGGCTGAGCCGATTACTAAGTTTGACCCGAGTGGCAAGGCCACGATCCTCAGTTCTGCAGCATCTCCGTGATATGCCCACACGCTGCGCCAGCTGACGGCCGCGGATGTGGCCACGATGCTTCGCACTGGAGCAACGTTCCTGAGCCGGCCTCCTACAGCGGGCGCAACATCATCGCCCTGGATGTGGACAAGACGGTTATGCGGACCGAGGGCGTCGTCGTGGACGCACTCCTGGGCCAAGGGAACGCCCTCGACGAATACTCGCAAGGGCTGCAACTCAACGCCGTCCGCGAACGCGCACTCGACAACGACCGCGAGACTTTGGGACAGAAGCTCGTCACCGACAACGAGAACGCCAAAGCCAAGATTTACAAGGACATCTTTACCCCCTCCGTCGCCCTGCCCGGCAAGATCTCGGTCTCTGCCTCGGATACCGGAGTGACCGTCGCCAGCCATGCAGGTGCCGATGGCTCCCACGCCGTCAGCGGGTAGCAGCCGATGAGCACCCCCGTACCTGGCGGCGTGCGCGCGCTTCCTCTAGCGCCCCTCTTCGACTTCCGTGCGCTGCCGACAACGGCCTTGGATAGCGGAGTCTTCGCCACCGGCGCCCCGCCTGCGCCCCGTAAGAAGCCGCCCGGAGCCGCCTCTGACGACGAGCTGAGCGCGTTCAGCCCTCCCGAAGTCGCCGACTGGTACCGGCGGCTGGCCCTGATGATTCAACGCAAAAGGCCGGACTCGCTGGCCGCTCAGATGTTGCTCCACTGGTTGGACGGGAAGGGCGCACGGCTCACCTTCTCTTCCGCCAAGGTGGAGAAGCTGCGTCAGGTGACCGACGAATTGAAGAACAACGTCCGCCCGGTGTTCCTCACCGAGAAGAAGGCCCGGGTTAAAGGAGGCGAGAAGTGGGGCGGGGTGATCCCGCGCATCCAGAAGCTTCCCGGGGTCGATCCGTGGGACGGCAGCTCCCCCATCAAGATGTCTTTCACTGGGCAGTCGGTGGAGGTTCCGCTGGCCGTACAGGCCAAAGCCTTCCTCGGATTGGCCGATGAGGATGAACTGGACCTCCTGATGTCCCTCCATACTTTCGGCCTGAAGACCGAGGTCGTCGTGACACTCACTCCCAAGCCAGGCACTCCGCAGTACAAGGTGGATTTCACCGACTGGCAGACCAGGGCCTTCGACCGGTACGACTGGGACCCGTCTAAGCACATCAAGGTGCCTAATCCCGACTACGGCAACCCCGCCCGACTGGCGGCGCCGGTCGCACCGGACAAGGACAAAATCACGGTCTACCACTCCAACGCCAAGCGGGTGGAGGCGGCCGGGCTGGCCGCCTCCTATGACGCTGAGTCCACGCCGTGGAAGCCTGCAGACCCGGAGATCACCAAACCTGCCGAGGCCGACGCGAGCCGTAAGCTGAACTGACGGCAGGCCGCACAGGCGGCCCTGGAAGCTGGCCGTGATCAGAGCCACTGCGGTGGCGCGGTCATCGCACGCCACCCGATGAACCGCCCCGCGTGGACATCGGGCGCTACGCCCAGTCGATGCCGAGTTCGGCCAGGGCTGCCGCGCGCCCCCGGGCCAGCCTGGTACGGCGCTGTTTTTGGTTGGCCAACCAGATGCCGAGCCGAACGGGTGTGCCATCAGGAAGCTTTTCCACGTGTGGGCGCGGAACCCGCACATGCCCGGTTCGATCTTTGAATTGCTTCAGGGCCGTGATGCCGCGCGTGAACGCGTCGGCGTGCGTGACGGCCGCCGGCGCTCGCTTCTCGGCCCCGGTGGGCGCGCCTGGTGCGATGCCGAGCTGCGCCAGGCGGTGCTGCTGTTCATCGCTGAGCTGTGACCAGCTTTCTCTTTGCCGGCTCAGCCACCGGCCGACGTCTTCTCCGCCCAAGCGCACGCCGGGGAGGAGTTCGGCAAGGGTGGCTCCGCCGTCCAGGCAGCTGCGCAGCTTGGTGTACAGGCGTTGCCAGTCCAGGGGCCAGGAGCAGTTCCAGTCCGGATCGACGGCGGCAAGCTGCCGGGCCCGCTCAGCCGCCCGCTGCGGGTCCTTGCCGAGGCCTCCGGGCCGTCGGAGGTTGGCGATGATCACCCCGACGGGTTTGCCTCCGGCCACGGCGGAGCGCGGGGCGGCGACGGTGCCGTGAGTGGCGTGGTAGGAGCGCAGGGCGTCCAGGTTCTCCTGCCAGGCCAGGTCGGGTGCGGACCAGATCATCCCGAGCTCTTCGAGTAGTTCGATCCGCCACGGGGCGAGTGTCCCCGCCCGGTAGGCACGGCGCTGCTCACTGACCCAGCCGCCCAGCGGAAAGACGCCTTCCCCCTGCGGGACCTTGATGTCGAAGGGGACTCGGGCGTGGCCGTACTCGGCGCGCCATGTCCGCAGCGCGTTCAGTCCGGCGAGCCAGACGCGAGACTCGGGCCGGATGACGCGGGTACGCACGAACTGGGCGATCAGCTCCGGATCGCGGGGGGTGGCGAACGTAAGGAGCGACCGCTCCTCTCCCGCGCCGGCAGGTTGGTCTTCGCCGGTGCGGACCGGGGATGGCGGCCGGCTGCGGCTGGTGGCCTGCCGGACGGCGAGTTGCTCCACCAGCTGTTCATCGTGTGCGCGCAGGCCTTCCAGGACGGCCACCAGCGGCGCATACGAGGCGGAGGCCAGCATGTCCTCGGGGTTCTCATCGGGGGCCAGGAGGACGGGCACAATCAGCCGCGCCACCTTCCCCTCGCCAGGCTCCTGCCGCAGGGCGCGCCCCACAGCCTGGACGATATCGATCGCCGAGCCCCGCACGTCCGCAAAGAACACAGCATCCACGCCGCGCGTGCCGCGGATGTCGACGCCTTCGCCGAGCACCTTCACATTCGCCAGCACCGCCCGATTGACCGCCACACCCCTCGCATCCAGGCCATGAGCGAACTGATCCAAAACCGCGCGCCGGTGCTCCGCGTCATGGTCACCACACAGCCAGTCCGCCCACACCCGATGCGGCGGCATGTGCTCGACCGGGTCGGCCTCCCACAACCGCGCCGCGGTCTGCGGCAGCTTGGCAGCGAAGGCCATCGCTTCGATGACACGGTGGTGGAAGCTGATGATGGTAGACAGGTTCTCCGCGGCGGCATGCGAGAGCAGCGCGGCCTGGAGAGCGGCCAGCCGCCGCCCGCGCCCCTCCTCGCTCCCAGCGTCCTCCCCAGGACCGGCGCCTACCGGGTCGCGGATCTCCAGCACGTCGATCTCGAACCGGGCCAGGATCTCCCGATCGATCGCCTCCGTCAAAGACAGCGTGAAACACCGGCTGCCGTAGACCGCGGGATCATCCATGCTCGCAACCAACTGCCCCACACCCGGCCGCCCAGCACCCTCCTCAACCTCCTCCACACCCTCCCCGACACCCACCATCCCCAGCGCCCCTACGCGGCCCCGGGGCTCCCAGATCCGCGGCGTGGCCGTCAAGTACAACCGCCGCGCAGCGCGGATCCGCGCATTGTCATGGACCGCACTCCACGCCACCCGCACCTCCTCCACCCCCCGCGCCGGACCCACCAAGTAGCCGCTCGTGCGGTGCGCCTCATCCACGATGACGAGCCCAAAAGACTTCAGAACCTGCCCATACGACCCGGCATGAGCCTTCTCCAGCACCCCCAAAGACGCATAAGTAGCGAAGACCGTCACCGGACCGCTTCCAGCCCACAGGGCCAGTCGGGTAGGGATAGTGGTGCACCGCACCCCAACCGCCTCCAGCACCGCATCCCGCCCCAACGAGCACACCGCCACCACCGGCCCACGATGCCCCGCCCCGCGCCACGCCAACACCGTCTGCGTCAGCAGATCCAGCGTCGGCACCAGGACCAAGATCCTCCCCTGCGGCTCCAGCCGCTGCGCCACCTTCGCCGCAACGATCGTCTTCCCGGATCCGGTAGCGGCCACCGCGGTAGCCCGCAGCCCCTCCGCAGGCACCTCAGAAAGTGCAGACAATTCCAGAGCGCGAACAATCGCATCAACCGCCTCGATCTGATGCGGTCGAAGCTCAATGTCACTCATTCCATCACCCCCTTTCCACCCAACAGAACACACCGCCGCACTCAACAACCATAGTCTTTCGCATTTCCCCCATTACGTCCGACAGCAGCCCGCCCCCACCTGGCACGGCCCGTCGCGCCGTGCACGACAGCGACGGCCGGTGGGCCCGCACCGCTCCCGTCCCCCGCTTGAGCAGCGACCAGCACGGACATCCGCCCCCCTCAGGGCCTGGCCAGGACCTACTCCCCGTCGACGGCGGGATCGGAGCTCGTATCGCCCTGCCCTATATAGGCCTATGACCTCTCCGCTCTCCCCGAGCCGCCAGCAACGCCGCGCCACCACCCTCGGCCTTCCTGGACAACAGGAAGACCTCGGGCCATGGTCATGAACTGTGACATCAGTACTCGGTGTGACTGTCCGTCCCTATACGCCGGCTGACGAACCGTCCGTTGTGGAACTGATCAACGCCGACCGGCTGCCCGGCCAGCCTGCCGCATCCTCGGCGATGCTCGCCGAGACTTTGCACGGCCGCTCACGGGTCGATGCCAGCTGGTGGCAGGAACTACAAACCCCCGCGACACAGGTGGCCGTGAATGTTGCTGGAACGGCGCTGGGGGTCATGTCCTCTGCGCTCCGACCCAAGGACAACGCCGGACTGATTCTGTGGCTCCACTGCCGCGAAACCCCGACAGTAGCCGACGCGCTGATCTCTCACGCACTCAACCACTTCGGCGCACGCACCGTGTACGCCTTCCACTTCGCTTCAGCTCTGACCATGGGACTGGAAGCTCTGCCGGTACGTCACCGTCCCGCGACCCACGCCGCGTTGGAGCGGGCTGGATTCTTTGGCGAGGACCTGTGGCGCTACATGCGCGCCGACCTGCCCGCGCAGGACATGCCTCGTCTGACACCCACCAGGATCGGGCCGAGCCCAGAGGACAAGGACGCACAGCGCCTAGAGGTACACGAACACGGCAAGGCCATCGCAGAAGCTGTCATCGGCCGCCCCATGGATGGGATCGGAGTGCTCTGGCGGATCGAAGTCCAACCCAGCGCCCGGCGCCGCGGGTTGGGCCGCGCGATGCTTGGCACGGCCCTGGACCATCTCGCAGGTCTCGGCGCGGCAGAGGTGATCCTCTACGTAGACGACGACACATCACCCGGAGCTGAACGGGACCGCACCGCCGCCAACTCCCTTTACGAGTCAGCAGGCTTCTCGGAAATCGACCGACTGCATTCCTACACCCGCTATTCGACTAGCAAGCCGTGAACTCAGAATTACCCAAGAAAAAAGGGAACTCCCATGTTTTCGCTGAGCTGATTTTTTTCGCCAGACGAGAATCCTCGAAGCGATCAAAATATGGCAGTGCCGAAGAAACCCAGATTCTACGCAAGGATAGATTTGATGCATCCGGATCGTGGGCTCCAACAACCCCCAATCATCCCCCAGGAGACGGCCCGTCACCGCGCCCCTTCTGGCCGGCTTTTAGGCCCGCGCAGCGGGCCTTCCTTTGAGGCCGGAGCGGAGCGGAGGCCTCGCAGGGCAGAGCCCTGGCTGCCAGGGCAGAGCCCTGGCTCGGGTGGCGCGAAGCGCCACC
>NZ_JBQQCD010000043.1:0-14908 GCF_052245555.1 Streptomyces sp. KR80 | reverse complement strand
CCTGACCGGTGGCCCAGAGCGTCTCCACATCGACCGGCTTCGCGCTGGCCGTTTGCGGCGCTGCGGTCCCTCTTACTTGCCCAGGTAGGCGTTGTAGAGCGACTGCGTATGCGTGTTGCCCTGCTTGTCGGTGACCGTGGCCCGCAGGGAGATGCCCTTCCCCGCCTTGGGATTCTTCACCGTCACCTTGCCGCCGGCGACCTTGACCTTCTTCCAGTGCTTGCCGCCGTCGTACGACACGTACACGGCCAGCGACTTCAGGTTCCGGCCGGCGGCCGAGCCCTCGACCGTGACCGGGATCCGGGCCATCGCACCGGCCTTGGCGGTGCTGTCCGCCGCGAGCGCCGGGCTGAACCGGACGGTCGAGGCCGGGAGCCGGGTCGGCTCGCTCGTCTTCTTCGAGGAGAACGTCCAGCTCGCGGTCAGCCTGGTCGTCACCGAGGCCACCTTGCTGCGGGTGACCGATGTGGTGAGTTTGTAGGCGGCCTTGCCGGCGGGCACGGTGAAGGCCGATCTCTCGTCCAGCGCGTCGTCGACGGAGCCGACCTTGACGCCGTTGCGGTACAGCGTGGTGGTCGCCTTGTCATACAGCGAGCCGCCGAGGTGCCCCTTGCCGTCCGCGTGGACCGGCAGCCTGCCCTCGATCGTGTTGCCCTTGCGACCGATGCCGAGCTGCTTGGTCACCTTCGGCCCGAAGACCCCGACGTTGAAGACCTTTTCGTAGCTCTTGCGGGGTTGGTAGGTCTTCGGGCCGATCGAGTAGACGGCCTCGAAGTCCTCGCCGCCGACCTGCGCGAAGTCGAGCGCCCACTGCACGCCCGCCCCGTTGACGTACAAGGTCCTGCTGCTCGGCAGCTTCACGGTAGGGCTGATCGCAGAACCGCTGTTGCTGCCGGGGATCAGCGCTATCGGCCAGAGGAGGCCGGTCCTGTTCTTCACCGAGGCGCCGAGCTTCACGGTGAGCTTGGCGAGGTCGGTCTTCTTGGCGTGCTGGGTGTAACCGGTCGCCAGCCGGCCGACCTGGCCGCCGTAGGCCAGGTCGTACTGGGTGCCGCCGCCCTTGGTCCAGGTGCCCGGGAACTGCTGGAACAGCTCGCCGGCCGCGGGCTTCGGGCCCAGGTGCGCGGTGCGGAAGCCCTTGTACGAGTCCAGCCACCAGCCGTAGCCGGAGGTGAGGTCGGGGGTCGAGACCGAGAAGGCGGGCGAGGCGAACACCGCCTTGGCCGCGCTGTCGGGGACCTTGATGTCGACCGGCTTCGCCGTCCGCGCGTCGACGGTCACCGTGGTCGGCTTCGTGACCTCGAGCTGGGGCTGGTTGATCCAGTCCAGGCCCTTGGACACCTCCTCCGCGTCGACGGCGATGTCGGAACTGAGGACGTAACGCCCCCTGGGCACCCGTACCTTGACCGTGCCGCTCTCGTCGTACGGGAAGAAGATCTTCCCCATGCCGAGGCCGCCGATGCCGTCCAGGAGCGTCGCGTAGAGCTTGGTCGGCTTGCCGTCGCGCCCGAGGTGCTTGACCGTCACGTCGTACGACTCGACCTCGCGGTCCACGGCCGCCGCCGTACGGACGGTGTGCCCGCCGCCGGTCGCCGTGATCGCGGCGCTGTACGCCCCGTCCAGGGTGCCGCCGAGCTTGGTGTCCACGGTGAAGGACACCGTGCCCTCGCCCTTCGGCTGGAGGGTGAGCTGCTGGGTGTCGGAGGTGAACATCCCGGCGGGTGCGGGCTTTCCGTCCGGTCCCGTGCCCTGGATGGTCAGGTCGAGGGTGACCGGCTCGGTGCCGAGGTTGCGGTAGGTGACCTTCTTGGTCACCGGCTGGTCGTCGGTGTGCGGCCACAGCTGGGTGCCGAAGCTCACCGAGGCCGGCTCGGCGACCACGGCCTGCTTGATGGCCTTGGCGACGTCGACGCGGCCCGAGCCCTGCTGAAAGGCGGTGTAACCCGTGCCGGGCTTCGTGGAGCCGGTGAGCGCGGCCTTGATGTGTGCGCCGGTCCAGTCGGGGTGCTGCTGGGCGAGGATCGCCGCCGCGCCCGCGACATGCGGGGTGGCCATCGACGTGCCGGAGATGGCGACATAGCCGGGCGCGACCGGCTTGCCCTCCTTGGCGATGATGCTGCCGGGGGCCGCGGCGGCACCGATGTCGACGCCCGGCGCGGTCAGATCGGGCTTGACGGCGCCGTCGCCGACGCGCGGACCGGTGCTGGAGAAGGAGGCGAGCTTGTCCTTCTTGTCGACCGCACCCACGGTGAGCGCGGCGTCGGCGCTGCCCGGTGAGCCGACGGTGCCCGGGCCGAGGTCGCCCGAGTTGCCCGCCGCGATGACGAACAGGGTGCCGGTGTCGGCGGAGAGCCTGTTGACCGCCTCCTCGAGCGGGTCGACGCCCGGGGAGTCCGGGCCGCCGAGGCTGAGGTTGACGATGTCGGCGCCTTCCGCGGCCGCCCACTCCAGGCCGGCGATGATGCCGGAGTCCTCGCCGTAGCCCTGGTCGTCGAGGACCTTGCCGTCGAGGAGGCCTGCGCCGGACGCGACGCCCTTGTACTTCCCGCCGGACTTGGCGCCCGTACCGGCGGATATGGAGGCGACGTGCGTGCCGTGGCCGAAGCGGTCCTTGGTGTCGGGGGACGCCGAGAAGTTCTTCTCGGCGACCTCCTGGCCCGCGAGGTCCGGATGCGTCTGGTCGACACCGGTGTCGAGCACGGCGATCTTCGTGCCCTTGCCGTCGAAACCGGCCTTCCAGGCTTCGGGAGCGCCGATCTGCGCCACGCTCTTGTCGAGGCCGGCCTTGTGGATGGCGTCCAGCCACACCGTGTCGACTCCGGAGGCAGCCGTACGGAACCCGGCGGCGCCCCGGGGCTCCCGGGTCAGCGCGTCCCACGCCGCGGCCGAGGACTGCCGCCCGGCCTGTACGGCGTCGGCGTTGATCCGCGGGAAGGTGCGGCGTACGTCTGTGTCCTCGGCAGCGCGCAGATCCGCCTTGGCAGCGGGCTTGGCGCCCCGGTAGGTGACGATGAGGCGCAGGCCGTCGCGGTGGGCCTCGCGGTACTCGGGGCGGCTGAGGGTCGTGACATCGAACAGCCGCTGATCGACCCGCCCTTGGCGGATCAGCTGCTGCGCGTCCCGCGGCACCACGTAGCTGTGGTCCGAGGTACGGCGGATCTGCACGGGTATGTGCTCACGGCCCTTGGCATGCCGGATGCTCACCGGTTTGCCCTTGGCGTCGACGGCGACCCGGTCACCGGTGATGAGGGTGATCCAGTGCGCCACGGGACCGGTGCGTCCAGTGAACTTCGTCGCCTGCCGAGCGGTCGTCCGCTCTTCTGCGACCGACGACGGGGCGGTCAATCCCGCCGTGATCGCCACGGCCGCGGCGATGGCGACCGTGGTGGCACCGGCTCTCTTGAGTTGTCTCTGCAACGTTCCCCCTGGTGTCGTTGTGCACCAACGGGGAGCCCCCCGGCCCCCCTGGAGTTGAGTATGCAGCTATGGGGTACCTGCTCAACAGTGGGACGAGGGTGACGAATTGCGGCACCAGCCGTTTCCCACCTCCTCATGCGGGTGCTCGCCCAGTGACCATGACTCCCCCTCCGGCCACAGCGCACACCCCGAGCGCGGAAGCGCCTCCCCGCTTCCCGCCAACCACGCGCGGCCAGGCCACCGCTGAAGCGCCTCACACGACACCGATCGGCAAGGCCCCGCGTGGGGAGGCGTGCCCGCGGTCGCCGTCACCGACGCCCAGCTGGCCGCCCGGGAGCCGTCGAGCAGCCACAACGGGCGGCGCCAGGCTGCCCAGGCACGCAAGCGCCCTCCCCGCCAACCACGCACGGGCCGCCACCGCTGGAGCGGCTCAGACGGCATGCGCCGCAGGCGCGGTGGCGGCGCCAGGGCGGCCGCGCACCGCGGCTCCGTCACGACGAAGGCGGCGGTCGGCGAGATGCCGACCGCCGCCTGGCGGTTGGAGAGGGGGCGGACCGGGCCGCCCCGGTGGTTCGGGGCGGCCGGGAGCCCGGGCTCCCGAGATCGAGAGATGACCCAGCGTCAGCTGAGCGCGCTGCCGGCGACCCACTCACTCCACGGCATGTTCCAGCCGTTGAGCCCGTTGTCCGGCGCGATGGTCTTGTCCTCGGAGTTCTGGACGACCACGACGTCGCCGATCATCGAGTTGTCGTAGAACCAGGCGCCGGGCTGCTTGCTGTCCTTGCCGCCCTTGACGTCGTTCAGGCCGACACAGCCGTGGCTGGTGTTGGCACTGCCGAAGATCGAGTCGGCGCCCCAGTAGTTGCCGTGGATGAAGGTGCCCGAGGTGGACAGCCGCTGGGCGTGCGGCACGTCCTTGATGTCGTACTCGCCCTTGCCGTTCTTCTTCTTGAAGCCGACGGTGGAACCATTCATCCGGGTCTTCGTGAACCTCTCGGAGATCACCATCTGACCGTTGTACGTCGGGTTCTTGGGGCTGCCCGCGGAGATCGGGATGGTCTTGATCGTCTTGCCGTCGCGGACGACCGTCATCTGCTTGGTCTTGACGTCGACGGTGCTGACCTGGCTGCGGCCGATCGTGAAGCTGACGGTCTTGTCCTGGACGCCCTCCACGCCCGGCGCGCCCTCCACACCGTCGAGGTCGAGCTTGAGCGTCACCGTGGAGCCGGCCTGCCAGTACCCCGCGGGCCGGAAGTCCAGACGGTTGGAGTTGAACCAGTGGCCGACGACCTCCTGGCCGCTGGACGAGGTCACCTTGATCCCCGACTCGACGGCCTTCTGGTTGACGATCGCCTTGTCGAAGTTGATCGACACGGGCATGCCGACGCCGACGTTCGAGCCGTCCTCGGGGGTGAAGCTGCCGATGAAGCTGTTGGCGGGGGAGACGGTGGTGATCGTGGAGTTCTCGGTCGCCTCACGTCCCCGGGAGTCCTTGGCCTCCGCGGTGATCTTGTACTTGGTGGAGCGCTCCAGCTGGGAGTCCGGCTTCCAGGACCTGGCGTCGGGGGACAGCGTGCCCGGGACCTCGGTGCCGGTCGCGACCGCGATCATCGCGACCTTCGTGAGCTTGCCGCCGGCGACCTTGACCTTGACGTCGTTGTTGATGCCGGCGTTGTTGGCGCCGTCCTTCGGGGTGATCGTTATTCGGGCGTCGGAGGCGTCCTTGGCGGCCTGCCGGTCCACCTGGGCCTGCGACTTCGCACGACCGTCGGTGCCGCCCTCGTCGCCGCCGTCACCGCCGCACGCCGTGAGCGTCAGAACGCCGCCGAGCAGCGCGGCCGCGGCCGCCAGGCTTCTGCGGCGCTTACCGTACGTCATCACACGCCTCTCCATTGCTACCGATGTCCCTGGATCCCCGAACCGGACCGTGGGTCACTACACCACAGAACACGGATTCCTATTCGTCCGGTTCCCCCGGGGGCAAGATTGTGGGGAACGCCACGTGCGAACGGGAGGGCCGCAGGCCGCACAGGGGGGCCGCTCGGGGCCTTGAGGACCGGTTTTCACGCCCTTCTGGCGCCGCCTTCCCCCTGCGGCTGGTCTTCATCCTCACGAATGACCTCGAATCCGTCGAGCTCCTCGTCCCCCTCGCTCTTCTCGTCGAGGTCGTCGAGGTCGTCGAAGTCGCCGAGCCCCCACTCCGCGGCCTCCGGATCGTAGTCGACCAGCTCGCTGCTCCAGGAGGCCTGGGCCAGCTCCACCCCGGGGACGCCGCGTACCAGGTCGACGGGGTCGACCAGGTACGAGAGCGCCTCCGCCGTGTCGTCCCGGACCGCGGACCGGGCGTGGCCGCGTTCCTCGTCGGGCATGAACTCGTCCTCGCCGATGCGATCGAAGGCGGCTCCGGTGAGCTCACCCTTGTCGGTGACCTGCAGCACGAGTTCCACACCGAGCCGCACAAAACGTGATGTCTCGTCAGTTCTCATGCGCGGAGCGTAAGGGGCCCGGGACTCCAGACTTTCCCACGACCCGCACCTGTTACTAACATCTGCCCGGACGGCCAATTCTCCGGTGCCAAGGGGGTCCGTTCCGTGTCCGCACGTCGCCCGCTGCTGACCGCAACCGCCGCGGGGTCGGTGCTCTGCGCACTGTGGTTCGTCCCGTCGGCCAACGCGACGGTGGAGGACTCCGGGCCCGCTCGGAGCCGGGTCGAGACGGCCGCGGCGGAGAAGTCCCCGCAGGGCGGCTCCCAGGACCTGGCGCTCGCGGACACCGGCAGTGTGGACACCACTCCCTATCTGGTGGGCGGGACGGTCTTCCTCGGGATCGGCGCGGTCATGGTCGCCGCCACCGCGCGCCGCTCCCGTACAACCGAGCTCTGACCTCGCCGCCGCGGCGGAGCCAGGCCGGAGCGAGAGCTGAGCGCGGTCTGCGCGGCGCTCAGGCCAGCGGCCCCGTCACGGACTCCGCGGCCCGCGCGAGCCTGCCCGACCGTACGAACGCGTCCGCGGCGGCCAGGTCCGGTGCCAGGTAGCGGTCGGCGCCCGGCCCCTCGACCCCCGCATCGCGCACGGCGGCCAGCACGGCCCGCGTCGCGGGCGCCGGGTTCAGGCCGTCGCGCAGCTCGATCGCCCGGGTCGCAGCGACCAGCTCGACGGCGATGACCCGCGTCAGGTTGTCCACGGCGTGGCGCAGCTTGCGCGCCGCGGACCAGCCCATCGAGACGTGGTCCTCCTGCATTGCGGAGGACGGGATCGAGTCGACCGAGGCGGGGACGGCGAGCCGCTTCATCTCGCTCACCAGGGCGGCCTGGGTGTACTGGGCGATCATCAGGCCGGAGTCGACGCCGGGGTCGCCGGCCAGGAAGGGCGGCAGGCCGTGGGAGCGGTGCTTGTCCAGCAGCCGGTCGGTGCGACGCTCGGCGATCGAGGCGAGGTCCGCGGCGGCGACGGCGAGGAAGTCCAGGACGTACGCGACGGGGGCCCCGTGGAAGTTGCCGTTGGACTCGACCCTTCCTCCCCCATAGCCTCCGGCATGGGAGGGACCCCCAAGCAGCACGACAGGGTTGTCGACCGAGGACGCGAGCTCGCGGTCGGCGACCAGCCGCGCGTGGGCGAGCGTGTCGCGGCCCGCGCCCGCGACCTGTGGGGCGCAGCGGACGGAGTAGGCGTCCTGGACCCGGGGCGCCTCGTCCTGGTGGTGGCCGGTGAGGCCGGAGCCCGTCAGGATCTTCAGCATGTTCGCGGCGCTGACGGCCTGACCGGGGTGGGGGCGAATCGCGTGCAGCTCGGGAGCCAGCACCTTGTCGGTCCCGAGCAGGGCCTCCAGGGTGAGCGCGGCGGTGATGTCGGCCGCGGTGAACAGCCGCGCGAGGTCGGCACAGGCCATCACCAGCATGCCGAGCATCCCGTCCGTGCCGTTCAGCAGCGCCAGGCCCTCCTTCTCGCGGAGGACGACGGGTTCGATGCCGTGCGCGTCGAGCAGCTCGTGCGCCGGGCGCACGACCCCGTCCGGGCCTTCGGCATCGCCCTCTCCCATGAGGGTGAGCGCGCAGTGCGAGAGCGGCGCGAGGTCGCCGGAGCAGCCGAGCGAGCCGTACTCGTGGACGACGGGGGTGATGCCCGCGTTCAGGATCGCGGCCATGGTCTGCGCCACCAGCGGGCGGACGCCCGTACGCCCCGAGCAGACGGTCTTCAGCCGCAGGAACATAAGGGCCCGCACGACCTCGCGCTCGACGTGCGGGCCCATGCCGGCAGCGTGCGAGCGGACGATGTTGCGCTGCAGCTGGGCCCGCAGCTCGGGGCTGATGTGCCGTACGGCGAGGGCGCCGAAGCCGGTCGAGACGCCGTACACCGGGTCCGGCTTGGCGGCGAGCGCGTCGATGACCTCGCGGGATGCGGCGAGCGCGGCCAGCGCCTCCGCGGAGAGCTCGATCCGCGCTTCGCCGCGGGCCACGGCCACGACGTCCTCGGCGCTCGTCCCGGACGTCCCCACCACCACAGTGTGCATACTCATATTCAGGCACCCTAAAGACTGAATCTCTGAATGTCACCCGGGGTTCCGCACCTGTCCCCGAGCGCGAGCGCGGGCGGACGCCCCGGGGCAGGCTAAGGGGCGCGGCCCGTCGGCGACCGCATGACGAACCTCAGCCCCGGCTGCGGAAGCGACGGCGCTCGGGACCGCGCTCCGGAGGCGCCTCCGCGAGCCGTACGACCGGGTCGTCCGGCCCCTCGCGGCCGGCGACCACCGGCTTCTGGGAGCGGGCCGCCTTCGCCCGGTACTGGGCGGCATCCGCGAGGCGGAAGAGGCGGCGGGCGGATCCGAGTGGCCCGATGGCCTCGCCGGTCGAGGCAATCCCGCAGGCCACCCCCTCGCCGAGGTCCAGCTCGGACGCCCGGCGGCACAGATCCTCGGCCGTGCGCACCACCTCGTCCACCGGCGGCCCCACCGCCAGCAGACAGAACTCGTCGCCGCCGAGCCGTGCCACCAGAGCGCCCGGCAGCATCGCGCCGCACAGCGACAACAGCGAACCGAAGCGCTCCAGCAGGCGGTCCCCGTATGCGTGCCCCAGCGAGTCGTTGACCTCCTTCAGCCCGTTGATGTCGCAGACGACGAGGCTCACGACCGTACCGTCGGCCAGGTGCCGTTCCACCGCCTCGTCGAGCCGCTGGTCCACCAGGCGGCGGTTGGCCAGGCCGGTCAGCGGGTCCGTGAAGGCGAGCCGGCGCGCCTCCTCCAGCCGCTCCGTCTGGGCGATCCCGGCCGCCGTCACCGCCGCCAGAACCGTGGCGAAGTCCGCCTCGTCCCGGTCGAAGCCCGGCGCCCCGGTCCCGCGCGCCACATACAGCTCACCCCAGGCCCGCCCGTGCAGCACGATCGGCGCGACCACGCAGCAGCCACGTCCCCGCCGCCGCAGGGCCGCCGCCCTCCCCCAGCCGCCGCTCCTCGGGGGCACGTGACGGTCAGGACCGGACGGCGCGTCCCGCGGTTCACTCGCGGCGGTTTCCACCCAGGCGTGCGGCTCGCCGCCCCCGGCCCACCGGTCGTGCAGGAACTCGGCGATCTCCGGGAACTCGTGCACCGGGTACGACTCGTCCTCGGGGAACTCCTCCTCGCCCTCGGCGAGTTCGCCGACGTTGACGAGCACCCGGAGCCGCCCGAGCTCCCGCTCCCACACCGAGAGCGCGGCGAAGGTGCCGCCGAGCGCCCGTTGGGCACGCTCCGCCGCGGCGCGCAGGGACTCGAGCGGGCTCTGCGCGGCGGCCATGGCCTGGGCCAGCCCCACCACGGCCCTCAGCCGCGCATCACGTCCGCCGCCGTCGCCCGACACCGGATCCTCACATTCCGTGAACGAATGCACACCTTGCAGTCCAGCGTAGGAACATTTGACGCCATTCGCCCCGTTCGGACGATGAATCTTCATGTTCGTGCTCGCTTCGCGGGTCTACTCTCCCGGCCACTGCGGCGTGCGCTTCTCATTGAAGGCCGCGACCCCCTCCGCTCGGTCACCGGAGAAGGCCACGCTCCGCCACGCCGCATCCTCGACCTCCAGGCCCGCTCGCAGGTCCAGCCCGTGGCCGAGCCGCAGGGCGCGCTTGGCCGCGCGCAGTCCGAGCGGCGAGTTCGCCGCGATCCGCCCCGCCAGCGCCAGCGCCTCGGCGCGATCCTGCCCCGCCTCGACGAGCGTGTCCACCAGCCCCAACTCCCGCGCCTCTTCGGCCGCCACTCGCCGCGCGGTGAAGACGAGCTCGGCTGCCCGGGCGACACCGACGCGCCGCGGCAGCAGCTGGGTACCCCCGCCACCGGGGATGACACCCACCGACACCTCGGGCAGCCCGACCACGGCGGTCCGGTCCGCCACGATCAGATCGCACGACAGGGCGATCTCGAAGCCGCCGCCGAGGGCGAAGCCGTGCACGGCGGCGATCGTCGGCATCGGCAGCTCCAGCACTCCGGTGTACGCGGCCCTGGTGTACGGGCGCTGCTTCCCCAGATCGGCGTCGGTGAAGGAGTTGCGCTCCTTCAGGTCCGCGCCGACACAGAAGGCCCGCTCATGGCTGGAGGTCAGTACCACCACCCGCACGGTCCGGTCGTCGGCCAATGCCGCGCACGCCTCCGCGAGAAGGCGCGCCATGTCCGTCGAGACGGCGTTCATGGCCTTGGGCCGGTCCAGCACGAGCTCCGCCACATGCTCCCCGTGCCGCCGTACGACGACCCACTCCCCGTACCGCTGCTCGCCCATCTCGCGCCCTCTCGGTTAACGACCGTGAACCTGACGCGAGGCATCATCGCATCGGCGGCCGCCGACGAGCAGGAGGGGACCGGGCAGCACGGAAAAGGTGCCAGTCAGCCCCTCCGGGTCAGCAGCCACGGCTCCACGATGCCCAGCCCTCGCACCGGCCGCTGCCACATCGGCTGCAGCGCGAAGCGGTACGGCGACGCCGGCGCCTCGCCCTCCTTCTCCGCCGCCGCGGCCTCCGCCTCCGACTCCGGCGCGTCCCCGGAGCGCATCAACTCCTCCGCGAACGCGCCGTCCACCAGCACCGCATCCTTCGGCGCTATCGACGTCAGCCGGCTCGCGAGATTGACCGTCGTCCCGAAGACGTCGCCCATGCGGGTCGTCACCGTCCCGAAGGCGATGCCGACCCGCAACTCCGGCATCGTCTCGTCATGCGTCATCGTCTCGATCAGCCGCAGCGCGATCTCGCTCGCCGTAGCCGCCTCGTCCGCGGCGAACAGCACCTCGTCCCCGAGTGTCTTGATCAGCCGACCGCCGTGCGCCGCGACCAGGTCGGCCGCAGTGGTCTCGAAGGCCTCGACCAGCTCGCCGAGTTCCTCCTCCTCCATCCGCCGGGTCAGCCGGGTGAAGCCCACCAGGTCCGCGAAGCCCACCGCCAGCCGCCGGTCGACCATCTCCTCGTCGTCCCCGGCCTGCACCACCCGTCCCGTCGCGGCGGCCAGCTGCCGCCGCCAGACGTACACCAGGAACTCCTCGAGCTCCGGCAGCAACAGCTCGACCAGCGGATAGGTGACCTCGGTACGGGTCATGCCGGGCTCCGGAGGCTCGGTCAGGCCCTCCAGGAAGGAGTCGATCTGCCACTCGGCGAGCCGAGCCGTGGTCTGTCCGGTGGACCGGGCCACCTGCACGGCCATCGGCTCGCTCAGCAGGCCCGCCTCGACCAGACCCGCCAGCCGCCGCAGGGCGAGTACATCCGCTTCCGTCAGGGCCTTGGCCTGACCGATGTCGGCGAAGCCCATGGCCCGCCAGAAGCGTGAGGCCAGCTCCATGGAGACGCCGGCGCTGCGCGCGGCCTGGAAGGGGGTGTAGCGCCGCTCGGCACCCAGGATCAGCTGTTCGAGCCGGAGCGTGAGCGGATTTCCCTCGTCCGGCACCTCGGCGTCCTGGGGGTCCTGCGGGGCTACGTCCTGGGCTGCGTCCGGCGCTGCTGGGGCCGCCTCCTGGGCCGAAGTCCGCTGGCGAGCGGCGCGCGGAACCCCGGAGGGAACATCGTCGGAGCGCGTGGTGCGGTGCGGGTTCGGGTGCTGGCCGTCCGCACCCTGCGGGCCCGTGCCACCTCCCGCGCCCGGGTCGTCCACGGTCACCGCCCGCCCCCTGTCCGATCCCTGCGCACAGCCCTGCCGATCACTTCACGCCGCTCCGCCCGCTCCGCCTGGTCCGGATCCCAGTTCCTGCCTGGTCCGGCGCCTCAACGATACGGCAGGTGTGCCCTAGCTCACTCTTATCCGGCCGCCCGGAGATGGACGATGTCCCCGGCCCCCACGGGCTGCTGCACACCGTCCTTCGTCGCGAGGACGAGTCGGCCGTCGCCGTCGACCGCCACGGCTTCCCCGATCAGCTCGCGCTCACCGGGGAGTTCGGCGCGCACTGTTCTGCCGAGGGTCGAGCACCCGGCGGCGTACGCCTCCTGCAGCCGGCTCGCCCCGGGGTCGCCGTCGGCCGCCGTCCAGTCCGCGTACCACCGTTCGAGCGCCCGCAGGACGGCCCTCAGCAGCGGGTCCCGGTCCAGCGAGGCCGCCCCGGCGAGGGCGAGCGACCCGGCGTCCGGCACCGGCAGCTCCTCGGCGCGCTGCGACACGTTGAGCCCGATGCCGATCACCACGCCCTCTCCGGCGCGCTCGGCGAGGATGCCGCCGGCCTTGCGCTCCTCGTCACCGACCTGCACGAGCAGGTCGTTGGGCCATTTGAGCGCGGTGTCGACGCCTGCGGCGCGGGAGAGCGCGGTGGCCGTAGCGACCCCGGCCAGCAGCGGCAGCCAGCCCCACCGCTCGACCGGCACGTTCGGCTCGAAAAGAACGGAGAAGATCAGCCCGGAGCGGGGCGGGACCGTCCAGTGGCGGTCCAGCCGCCCGCGGCCGGCCGACTGTTCCTCGGCGACGAGGATGGTGCCTTGGTGAGCCTGGCCCGCCCGCGCCCGGTCCGCGAGGTCGGTGTTGGTGGACCCGGTCACCTCGACCACGTCGAGGGAGGTCCACAGCCCGTCGGGCCGGACCAGCGCCCGGCGCAGGGCCGCGGCGTTGAGCGGCGGCCGCTCCAGGTCGGACCAGCGGCCTTCGGGGCGGTGGGGCTCCGGATTGCCCGGGGTGCCGGGCGGCTTCGGGGTCATGCGGCAAGCGTAGGCCGGGCTGCGGCGCTCGGCCCGGCATGATCAGCCATGTCCCGCCCGGTTGGACGGATCCACATCGGCCCGATCGGACGGATACTGGCCACACAGGCTCCGGAGGGCCGGATCCTTTCCCAGCCACCGGTCACCGGAGTGCCCGTATCAGCTCTCGGGCCGCCCGCGAAGGCCGAGCGATGTGGCAAACACCGCACTGCCACAGCGCAACGTCGCCGATACGCTACGGGTCGGTAGCCCAGATCGACGTCCAGGACGAGCAGGAGCCGCATCCCGATGTCCGAGCCGGAACACGCCCCAGAAAACAATCGAAGCAGCCACACCACCGCGGGGAAGATCGCGGATCTGCAGCGGCGCATCGAAGAGGCGACGCACGCCGGCTCGCAGCGCGCCGTCGAGAAGCAGCACGCGAAGGGCAAGCTGACGGCCCGTGAACGGGTGCACCTGCTCCTCGACGAGGGGTCGTTCGTCGAACTGGACGAGTTCGCGCGCCACCGCTCGACCAACTTCGGCCTGGAGAAGACCCGCCCGTACGGCGACGGCGTCGTCACCGGTTACGGCACGGTCGACGGCCGCCCGGTGGCCGTCTTCTCCCAGGACTTCACGGTCTTCGGCGGCGCCCTGGGCGAGGTCTTCGGCGAGAAGATCGTCAAGGTGATGGACTTCGCGCTGAAGAACGGCTGTCCGGTCATCGGCATCAACGACTCCGGCGGGGCCCGGATCCAGGAGGGCGTGAGCGCCCTGGGCATGTACGGCGAGATCTTCCGCCGCAACACCCACGCCTCCGGAGTGATCCCGCAGATCAGCCTGATCGTCGGCCCCTGCGCGGGCGGCGCCGTCTACTCACCCGCGATCACCGACTTCACCGTGATGGTCGACAAGACCTCCCACATGTTCATCACCGGTCCCGACGTCATCAAGACGGTCACCGGCGAGGACGTCGGCTTCGAGGAGCTCGGCGGTGCCCGGACGCACAACAGCACCTCCGGCGTCGCGCACCACATGGCCGGTGACGAGAAGGACGCCATCGACTACGTGAAGTCGCTGCTGTCCTATCTCCCCTCCAACAACCTGAGTGAGCCGCCCGCCTTCCCCGAGGAAGCGGACCTGGAGCTGTCCGACGAGGACCGCGAGCTGGACACGCTGATCCCGGACTCGGCGAACCAGCCGTACGACATGCACCGGATCATCGAGCACCTCGTCGACGACCACGAATTCCTCGAGACGCAGCCGCTGTTCGCGCCGAACATCGTCACCGGCTTCGGCCGCGTCGAGGGGCACCCGGTGGGCATCGTCGCCAACCAGCCGATGCAGTTCGCCGGCTGCCTCGACATCGACGCGTCGGAGAAGGCCGCCCGCTTCGTCCGCACCTGCGACGCCTTCAACGTCCCCGTGCTGACCTTCGTGGACGTGCCCGGCTTCCTGCCCGGCACCGACCAGGAGTACAACGGCATCATCCGGCGCGGCGCCAAGCTGATCTACGCCTACGCCGAGGCCACCGTCCCGCTCATCACCGTCATCACCCGCAAGGCCTTCGGCGGCGCGTACGACGTCATGGGCTCCAAGCACCTGGGCGCCGACCTCAACCTGGCCTGGCCGACCGCGCAGATCGCGGTGATGGGCGCGCAGGGTGCGGTGAACATCCTGCACCGCCGCACGATCGCCGCGGCCGAGACGCCGGAGCAGGCGGAGGAGGTACGGGCCCGGCTGATCACCGAGTACGAGGACGCGCTGCTCAATCCGTACGTGGCGGCCGAGCGCGGTTACATCGACGCGGTGATCATGCCGTCGGAGACCCGGCGCCAGATCGTCCGCGGTCTGCGGACGCTGCGCAACAAGCGCGCGGCCCTGCCGCCGAAGAAGCACGGCAACATCCCGCTGTAAACGCACGAGCCGCACAGCCCTTGGAGGCGCTCATGTTCAAGGTCGTACGGGGCAACCCGACACCCGAGGAGCTGGCCGCCGCACTGGCGGTGGTCCAAGCCCGCGCCGCGGCGGCCTCGTCCGCGACTGCGGCGCCGCAGGAGCTGGACGAGTGGGCGGACAAGACCCGTAATGTGCCGCGCCGCGCGCTGCCACAGCCGGGCCCGAAGGCCTGGCGCAGCACGCACTGGCCCAGGTGACCGGCGGGACGGGCGCGGTCTTCGGGGGACGTCTCTAGGCCCTATCCGGCCGATCATGCCGGGCTCGCGTGCCCTGGCACCGCACCTCGCCGCGTTGTCGTCGGTCGCCGATGCTCCGCATGGACTCCCTCCTCCGCCTTGCGATGCACGGCACCAGACCCCGCTCACTGATCCGGCCTGACCGACCGGACAGGACCTAGTCCCTCCGGGCCGTGGGGGGGGGGGGGGGGG
>NZ_JBQQCD010000042.1:0-16509 GCF_052245555.1 Streptomyces sp. KR80 | reverse complement strand
CAGCTTGTGGACATAACTCTGATGGCCGGTGTCGAAGAGAATCCGGTCGGCCGGCGAGTCGAAGACACGGTGCAGCGCGATGGTCAGCTCGACAACGCCCAGATTCGGCCCGAGATGACCGCCGGTCTTGGAGATCGCGCGGACGAGGAAGGTGCGGATCTCCGCGGCCAGCTGGTTCAGCTGCTCCGGGCCGAACCGGTCCAGGTCGCGCGGTCCCCTGATACGGGTCAGCAGAGCCACCCGTGCCTCCTTGCTGTCGAGCTGTCCTGTCGAGTTTGCCGATCTGTCGAGTCTAATGTTCCGCCTACGACGGCGCGGCGCGGGCCATGCGATGTACATCACGCGGATGGCCGAGAACATGCACGTGCCCGGCACCGGAGAAGGTGCCGGGCACTGCGCGGGCCGGGGGACGGACCTAGGTGCGGCCCGCCGACTTCTGGGTGCGGCGGGAGACCGAGTCGATCACGACCGCGGCGAGCAGCACCGCGCCGGTGATCATGAACTGGATCTCGCTGGCCATGCCGAGCAGGTTCAAACCCTGCTGGATCGACTGGATGACCAGCATGCCCAGCAGTGCGGACCAGATCTTGCCGCGTCCACCGAAGAGGCTGGTGCCGCCGATGACGGCCGCGGCGATGACGTTCATCAGCGTGTTGCCCGCGCCGAGGCTCTTGGTCGCACCGCCGGAGAGGCTGGCGATGAACAGACCGCCGACCACTGCCAGGATTCCCGCGATCACGAAGACGGTGATCCGGACCATGTCCACGTTGATACCGGCGCGGCGGGCCGCCTCGGCGTTGCCGCCGACCGCGAAGATCTGCCGGCCGTAGCTGGTGCGGCGGGCCACGAAGTCGGCGACGACCAGGACCGCCAGGAAGATCACCAGGGCGAGGGGAAGGCCCCGCGACTGGTTGAGCTCGTAGGCGGCGACGAAGGCCAGAACGGCGACGACGGCGGTGCGCAGCACGATTTCGCTCAACGGGCGGGACGGCAGATCCGCGGTCCGGCGCCGGCGGCTGTCGAGCAGCATCGAGCCGAGGTAGGCGACGACGGCGACGAGCGCCAGGCCGTACGCGGCCGCGATGTCCTCGAAGTAGTAGTTGGTGAGCTGGTCGACGACGCTCCCGGTCGGGGTGTTGATGCTGCCTTCCTCGCCCATCAGCCAGATCTGCAGACCGCTCCAGCCGAGGAAGCCGGCCAGCGTCACGACGAAGGCGGGAACGCCGATCTTGGCGAAGAAGAAGCCGTGGATGAAGCCGATCAGCGCGCCGGCGGCGAGCGCGATCAGCACCGCGAGACTGTCGTTCATCCCGTTGGTGACGCTGAGCACCGCCCAGATGGCGGCGCCGACACCGGCAACCGAGCCGACCGACAGGTCGATCTCGCCCAGCAACAGCACGAAGACGATGCCGACGGCCATGATGCCCTGGCCGGCGACGTAGATGCCGATGTTGCTGAGGCTGTCCGCGGAGAGGAAGGCCGAGGTCATCGACTGGAAGATGATGCCGATGGCGATCAGGCCGAGGACGACGGGGATCGAGCCGAGCTCACCGCCGCGGACCTTGCGCTTGAACTCGGTCCAGTAGCCCGTGAGGCCCTGTTCGCGGATCAGGAGGCGGGGGTCGACCGCCGGGACCGGTGCCGCGCTGTCGTCCATGACTTGGGGGGATTTGGTGTCACTCATCACGATGCCTCCGCGGTCCGTGCCTGACGACGGGTCACGGCGTTGTCCGTGGCACCGGTGATCGCGGCGATGATCTCTTCGTGGGAGGTGTCCTTCACGGAGAAGACACCGTTGTTGCGCCCGAGGCGCAGCACCGCCACGCGATCCGCGACGGCCTTCACATCGGCCATGTTGTGGCTGATGAGAATGACCCCGAGGCCGCGCTCGCGCAGCCGCTCCACCAGGTCGAGAACCTGCGCCGTCTGCTCCACGCCGAGGGCGGCGGTGGGCTCGTCGAGGATCACGACCTTGGGCTCACCGATCAACGCGCGGGCGATGGCGACGACCTGGCGCTGCCCGCCGGAGAGCGACGCTGTCGGGATGCGCACGCTGGGGATGCGGATGGACAGCGTGTCCAGCAGTTCCTTCGCGCGCTTCTCCATCGCGACCTCGTCGATGACGGTCGCGCGGCGCACCTCGCGGCCCAGGAAGAGGTTGGCGACGACGTCGAGGTTGTCGCACAGGGCGAGGTCCTGGTACACGGTGGCGACGCCCAGGTCCTGGGCATCGTGCGGCCGGTGGATGTCGACCTGCCGGCCTTCCCACTCGATGACGCCCTCGTCGATCGGATGCACGCCGGCGATCGTCTTGACGAGGGTGGACTTGCCGGCGCCGTTGTCGCCCACCAGGGCGACTACCTCGCCGGTGTGGATCTCCAAGTCGACCGCGGTGAGCGCCTGTACGGCGCCGAACCGCTTGGAGATCCCGCGCAACGCCAGCACGGGCGTAGCGGACACGTGAATCATCTCCTTCGCCGCCTCAACGGCGGTGATGCCGCGCAGTTGAGGATGCGCGGGCGATGGTGCATTGAGCAAGGGGAAGCGCAGGGCGTACGGCCGGGTGGCCGTACGCCGCTACGGCTTCTGGCTACTGGAGACCGGCGTCCTTGCAGGCCTTCGCGAAGGTGGCGGTGCAGATCTGCTGGACGGTGTAGACCTCGTCCTTGACGATGGTGTCCTTGATCTTGTCCTTCGTCACGATCTGCGCACCGTAGAGCTTGGACGGAACGCCCTTCTTGCTCTTGCTGTCGACCTTCTGCGGGGTCAGCGAGGCGATGTCCTCACCGTTGAGGAGTGCGACCGCGATCTCGGCGGTGGTCTCCGCCTCGGGCTTGATGCCCTTGTAGATCGTGAAGGTCTGGCTGCCCGCGAGGATCCGCTGGAGACCGGCGAGCTCCGCGTCCTGGCCGCCCACCGGAACGTCCTTGACTCCGGCCGACTTCAGAGCGGTGATGATGCCGCCCGCCATGCCGTCGTTGGCGGAGTAGACGGCGTCGAAGCCCTTCTTGCCGAGGGAGGTGACGGCGGCCGCCATCTTCTTGTTGGCCTCGTCCGGCGACCAGTCCGGAATGTCCTGCTCGTAGACGATCTTCTTGACCTTGCCGTCCAGGACCTTGTGGGCACCGGACTTGAACAGGCCGGCGTTCGGGTCGGTCGGCGAACCGTTGATCATCACGACGCGGCTGTCCTTGGCCTTGTCGCCGAGGGCCTGGATCACACCCTCGCCCTGGAGTTCGCCGATCTTCTCGTTGTCGTAGGAGACGTACGCGGAGATGTCACCCTCGGCCAGCCGGTCGTACGCGACGACCTTGACACCCTTCTTCGCAGCCCCGTCGACCCAGGACTTGGTCGCGGTGGCGTCGACCGGGTCCAGGATGATGACCTTTACGCCCTTGGTGATCAGAGCGTCGAACTGCTTCTTCTGCGTCTCGGTGTCCTGGCTGGCGTTGTTGTAGTCGACCTTGCAGTCCGCGCAGAGGGACTTGATCTTCTTCTCCATCAGCGGCCGGTCGAAGGTCTCGTACCGGGTGGTCTTGTTCTCCGGCAGGAGAAGGCCGATGGTCTTGTTGTCGCCGCCGCTGCTGTCACTGCCGGCCTTGCCGCAGGCAGCCATGGACAGTGCCATGGAGACCGCCGCTGTACCGATGACGACGCGCCGCATCATTGCGTTCATCTGTGGAACCTCCCTGACGAGGCCGCGTCGTTGCGGCCGAGGTGGCTGGAAGTCAACTCGGCCACCAGCTGAGCGTCAAGAAGTAAATCCTTAACGAGATGGCAACGATGCCATACGTTATCTAAGTGAAGGTTAGTTTAGCGGCCTGCGAGACCCCATCCAAAAGGGTCGAATCGCCCATTTCATTCAGTACGAGCGCCAGCGCGCCCAGTACCTCCGCGCGGCCACCGAGCATCCCCGGGACGACGGAGAGTTGGCGGGCCGCGCTCGGGATCGCATAGCGCGCGACTGACTCCCGGACGGGGTTCAGCACCAGGTCCCCGGCCTCCGCCAGGTCCCCGCCGATGATCACCCGGCGGGGGTTGAGCAGGTTGCACAGATTGGCGATGCCGCTGCCCACGTGGCGGCCGATGTCCCCCACCACCCTGCGGCAGCCCGGATCGCCCTCCCGGGCGAGCTGCACCATACGCTCCACGGTGAGATCCGGGCCGTGGCTGGAGAACAGCAGCGGGAGGACGTAGCGGGCCGCGGTGAAGGTCTCCAGGCAGCCCCGGTTGCCGCACCGGCACACCGGCCCCGACTCGTCGAGCGTGATGTGGCCGATCTCCCCGGCCGTACCGCCAGGACCGCGGTAGATCTGCCCGTTGATCACCAGGCCGGCACCAACACCGCTGGCGACCTTGATGTACGCCAGGTCCTTCACCCCGCGGCCACTGCCCCAGACGAGCTCACCGAGTGCACCGAGGTTGGCGTCGTTGTCCACGTGCACCGGCACTCCAAGGCGCTCGGTCAGCTCTTCCCGCGGATTGATGCCCACCCAGCCAGGCAGGATGGCGCTCGAGCCGAGGGCACCGGTCTCCACGTCGATCGGCCCGGGCACGCCGAGCCCGACCCCGATCACCTTCGTCGCGCCGCCGGTCGTCGCGATCAAGCGGTTGACGAGGGCTTCCGCACGGTCGAAGCCCTGCGCCGCGGAGGCGTCGACGTCCAGCGGCTCGGCCTCCTCGGCGAGCACCTGGTGGGCCAGGTTGCCGACCGCGACCCGGAGGTGGGTGTGACCGAAGTCGACGCCGACGACGATCCCGGCGTCCCCGCTGAGCGAGACGCTGCGCGCCCGTCGTCCGCCCGCCGATGTGGGTGTGACCTGGACCGTTCCCCCGTCCTTCAGCTCCCGGACGATGTTCGAGACCGTGGCGGCGGACAGGCCCGTGCTGCGGGCGATCTCCGCCTGGGTGAGCGAGCCGGCCAGCCGTACCGCGCGGACGACCCGCTCGAGATTGGCCCGGTGCAGCGACGACTGCGATCCCGGAGTCTCCACCACGGTCTGATCACTCCCACCTGGGGCAGGACGAGGCCGCAACGATGGGACCCCGTCGTGTACAACATGTGAACTCTAAGCTGAGCCCTCCAGGCTGTCTCCCGTCAAGACCTTGACCGGGTGGGGTATCTCGTACAGCCCAGCATGGCGGCCCCACTGTGGGGCCCCACAGCTGTCCCCGGGGCGACCGCTACTTGAGGGCGCCGGCCGTCAGGCCCGCGACGACCTGCCTCTGGAAGAGGATGTACGCCGCCAGCACCGGCAGCATCGCCATCACCAGGCCCGCAAAGAGACCTGACCAGTCACCCTTGTAGCCCTGACTCACCGCCAACTGGACCAGGCCTTGGGAGAGCACCTTCCGCTCCGGGTCGGTGTTGAGCACCGTCGGGAGCATGTACTGATTCCACTGCCCAAGAAAGTTGAAGATGCCGACGCTGATCAGCCCGGGCTTGGCCATGGGCAGCATCACCAGGAAGAAGGTCCGGGTGTGTGAGGCGCCGTCGATGAGCGCAGCCTCGGCCACCGAGGTCGGCAACGTCCGGAAGAAGGCCGTGAGGAAGAACACGGTGAACGGCAGCGAGTAGGCGATGTAGACCAGGATCAGGCCGTGGATCGTGTTCAGCAGCCCCATGTTGTTCATGACATAGAACAGGGGGACCAGCGCCAGGATGATCGGGAAGCTCATCCCTCCGATGAAGAGGAAGTAGAGGAAGCGGTTCCCGGGGAATTCGAAGCGCGCCAGTACGTACGCCGCCATGGAGCCGAGCAGCATGGTGCCGGCCAGCGAGCCCCCCACCACCAGGACGGTGTTGAGGAAGTAGTCGCTCATATGCGCCTGGGTCCACGCCCGCGACCAGTTCTCGAACTGCAGCGCCGTGGGCAGCGCCCAGGGCGAGGTGAAGATCTCCTTGTCGGTCTTGAAAGAGGTCATCACCGCCCACAGCAACGGCATGACGACCATGAAGGCCCAGAGCACGAGCATGCCGTGGGAGAAGACATTGAGGACTTTTCCCTCGCTGCCCTTCTCCGGGGCCGTGCCCGGAGCGGTCTTCCGCACCGCCGGCGGGCGCTCCTCGGCGACGCCGGCCGGAGGGGTGTCCGTGATCTTCATCAGTACTCCAGCCGCTCGCGCCGGCCCAGCCGCATCACCACGGCCGCGAAGGCCAGGGTGACGATGAGCAGGGCGACACCGATCGTGGTCGCGTAGGCCGCCTGGCCGTCGCGGAACGCCTTCACATAGACGTACAGCGGCAGCACCGTCGTCGAGTAGTCGGGGCCGCCGCCGTTCGGGCCCACGGTCATGATCTGGACGACCGCGAAGGACTCCGCGCCGAGCGCGAGGATGCCCATGTAGACCCAGCCCGACTGCACGGTGTCCCAGAGCAGCGGCAGCGTGACCTTGAAGAAGGTGGTGACGCGGTTCGCACCGTCCAGCAGTGCCGCTTCGTAGAAGTCCCTCGGGATGGAGGACATCCCCGCGGAGAAGAGCACGACGAAGAAGCCGACCGTACTCCAGACGAGCACGGCCATCACGCACCAGAGTGCGAGATCCGGGTCGCCGAGCCAGTTCGGCTGAACGCCGTCGAGGCCGACGGCCTGGAGCGCCGAGTTGAGGGCACCGCTGTTGGGGTTGTACGCGAACTGGAAGAGCAGGGCCACGATCGCGATCGACAGCACCTGCGGGAAGAAGTACACGATCTTGTAGAAGGCCGAGCCTCGCACCCCGGCGATGGCGGCGCCCTTACGGCGCCGCCCGCCGACATTGAGCATGAACGCGAAGAACAGCGCGAGAGAGAGCGTCACCAGCGGCAGCAGCACCGCGAACAACAGGCTGTGCTGCAACGACTTCCAGAAGATCCCGTCGTCCAGCAGCCGGCCGAAGTTGCCGAAGCCGACCATGCGGAAGTCCGGACTCAGGCCGGTCCAGTCCGTGAACGAGTAGTAGATCGCCTGGATGAACGGCCAGATGACGAAGAGTACGTAGATCGCCAGGGGAGCCGCCAGGAACCCCACGATGAACCGGTACTTACCGTGCTGCATGCCTACCGACCCCGATCTGCCCGCGGGTGCCGCCGCTGGTTCTGCGTGTCACCGGAGGCCACCCCGGCCCCCGGGGTGCTCACTGGTGCTTGAAGTGCTGGACGGACTCGTCCTTGGCCGCTTCGTCGGCGTAATCCTGAATCTTCTTGATCGCCTCGACGGGGGTGAGCCGGCCGGCCATCAGCTCGCCGATGCCGGCGACACCGATCTTCTCCTTCTGCAGTGCCACGTACCAGTCCTGGAGACGCGGATTCAGCACGTTCTCACCGGCTTTGTCCAGGGCCGCGATCGCGGAGGTCAGGCCCGGCGGCAGGGTGAGCCCGTCGGTGCCGCCGTTGAAGGAGGTCAGCGAGGAGACCAGCCGCGTGAAGTTCTTCGACGACTCCTCACTGAGCATGATGCGCAGCTGCTCCATGCCGCCGACCGGGTTCTTCGCCTTGGCCGGAACGATGAAGGGCTCACCACCGGAGGCCCAGATGGTGCCGAATGGCATTTTGTCGGACTCATCGAGACTGGAGGGGGCGCCGACCCGCATCTCGAAGTCCTTCGGCGTGGTCTTCTTCGACTCGTTCTCCACCCAGGAGCCGTTGGGGATGAACAGCGCCTTGCCCTCGTTCCAGGCGGTCTGGGACTGGATGTGGTCCAGGCCCGGGGTGCCCTTGAGGACGTACCCCTTCTTGTAGAGCTCGTAGTACGCCTCGAAGGCCGCCTTCACGGCCGGGTGCTTCCAGGCGTTCGGCTCCAGGTTGTCGATCGCGTCGAGCACCTCGCGACCACCGATCTTGCCGATGAAGGGGTACAGCGAGAACGGGATGTAGTACGGGTGCTTACCCGCGTACGTCCAGCCCGCGATGCCCTTCTTCTTCGCCTTGGCGCAGACGGCAAGCATGTCGTCCCAGGTCTCCGGGTACTCGGCGTCGAGTCTGTCGAGCGCCGTCTTCGAGTACCACACGCCGTAGACGGTGTAGGCGTAGTAGAGGATCCAGACCGGCTGTCCGTCGAACTGGCCCATCGCCGCGACACCCGGCCGCAGCGTGTCGCGCACCTTCTTGCTCGGGTCGTCGATGGACGGCGCGTCCAGCAGCGCGGTGAGGTCGGTCAGCTGCTTCTTGCCGACCAGGACTCCCATGTCCATCTGCTCGGCGCCGGCGTTGTCGATCAGGTCCGGCGGGGTGCCGCCGTTGAAGCGCGGCTGGAGCACCGACTGGATCTTCTGCGTCGCCGCGTGCTTGACCTTCGCCTTGGGATACATCTTCCGGTAGACGGCCTCGGCGTCCTTGGCGTACTGCTCGCCGAAGCCGCCGTCGAAGATGACGACCTCCAAGGGTGCGCTCGCATTGACGCCGAGCGGGTTCTCCTTGGTCTTCTTGCCCTTGTCGACCTGATTGCCGCCGCTGTCGCTGCTGGCACAGGACGACAGGAACGTCATCGTGGGGACACTGATCAGGCCGATGGCCGCGGACCGCTTGATCAGATCGCGGCGGCCAAGGCCCTCGTGGTGGTGGGCGGAGGTGGATCCCATGCTCAAGTCCTCGCCTTCTCCAGGACGCAGGCGGTGTACCGGTCCCCCCAGTAACTCGCCTCAGGCGAAGGGCCCCGCCACCGCGGTCAATGAAGCTGGGTCGTTCGGTTGCGCCGGAAACGACGGGAAGAGGAATGCACAGCGGCTGACGCCGACTTCTTCCCCCCTGCCGCCCCCGGGTCCCTCCTTTGATCCGCGGCCGAAGAACACGTCGCGGATTCGACAGGTATAGTGCTCCGGCTGTCGTGCGGGCAAGATCAAAAGCAGCCTTGCCGGGTACTCTTTCCCGAGTTGAGACCTCGGCGCGCAGGGGAACATAGCGTCAGGACAAAACAGGCCTGATGCCCATCCTTCGGTCATGCTGCCATCGGCCGACCGAGTGGAATGTCCAACTCCCTTGACACCACCGGCCCCATCAACCATTACTGGTCTTTGCGCGACCAGGTTGACAACGTTGTCAGTATTGTTGGAGGGGCTGGATATGCGGCGACGCAGAAGATGGCGTGGTCATGGACGAACGGTCGCCCTGCTGGCGGCCGCAACGATGACCCTGACGGCACAGGGGGCAGCGGTCGCAGTGCCCCGCGAACCCGCCCGGGCCGCACAGGAGTTCAGCTCCTCCTTCGAGACCGGCGACCCCCAGCCGACCTGGAGCAATGAGGTCGAAACCGGCCCCGACGGCGAGAAGAAGGCGTCCGGAGTCGACGGCGGCTATTCCTCCGGCATCCCGGGCAACGTGACCGGAAAGGTCATCGAAGTCCGCGCCAGCGCGGAGTACACCGACGCCGGGGAGATCAAGGAAAATCTCGTCGATGGCGAAATCACCACCAAGTGGCTCGCCTTTGAGAAAACCGCCTGGCTCGAGTTCGAGTTCGACGAGCCCGTCAAAGTCGTGAAATATGCTCTCACGTCCGCCAATGACGCGGCCGGACGTGACCCCAAGGACTGGACCGTCCGCGGATCGAATGACGCCCAGAACTGGACCGCCCTCGACACCCGTACGGACGAGGTCTTCCAGGACCGCCACCAGACCAGAGAGTTCGACTTCGAGAACACCCAGACGTACCGCCACTACCGGATCGACATCACCCGCAACGCCGGGGACCCCATCACCCAGCTTGCTGAGGTGCAGTTCTCGAACGGGGACACGACCACACCCACGCCCACCGAGATGCGCAGTCACACCGACCGCGGCCCGTCCGGCTCCCCCACGGCCAAGGCGAACGCCGGCTTCACCGGCACCCGGGCCCTGCGCTACGCGGGCGCGCACAAGCCTGACGGCCGGGCGTACTCGTACAACAAGGTCTTCGACGTGGACACGGTCGTGACCCCGGCGACCCAGCTGTCCTACCGGGTCTTCCCGTCGATGTCCGAGACCGACCTCAACTACCCGGCCACCCATGTCTCGCTCGACCTCGCCTTCACCGATGGCACCTATCTGAGCGATCTCGGCGCGGTGGACCAGCATGGCGCCCGGCTGACTCCGCAGGGCCAGGCGGCGTCCAAGACGCTCTATGTCAATCAGTGGAACCACAAGGAGTCCCGGATCGGGCGGGTGGCCGCCGGGAAGACGATCGACCGGATCCTCGTGGCGTACGACTCCCCCAAGGGCCCTGCGAAGTTCCGCGGGTGGGTGGACGACATCTCCATCGCCCCCAAGGCTCCCGAGAAGCCGCTCGCTCATCTCTCGGACTACGCGGTGACCACCCGCGGCACCAACTCCAGCGGCAGCTTCTCCCGCGGCAACAACTTCCCGGCCACCGCGGTGCCGAACGGCTTCAACTTCTGGACGCCGGTGACCAACGCCGGCTCGACCAGTTGGCTGTACGAGTACGCCCGCGCGAACAACGCCGACAACCGGCCCACCGTGCAGGCCTTCAGCGCCAGCCATGAGCCGAGCCCCTGGATGGGCGACCGGCAGACCTTCCAGGTGATGCCGTCGACCGCGAGCGGCACCCCGGACGCCTCCCGCACCGCCCGCGCCCTCCCCTTCCGGCACGAGAACGAGACCGCCCGTCCGCACTACTACGGCGTCACCTTCGACAACGGTCTCAAGACCGAGATCGTGCCCAGCGATCACGCGGCGATGATGCGGTTCACGTTCCCTGGGAACGACGCGAGCGTCATATTCGACAACGTCAACAACTCCGGCGGCCTGACCCTCGACCCCGCGAGCGGCGTGGTCAGCGGCTACTCCGACGTGAAGAGCGGCCTGTCCACCGGCGCCACGCGGCTGTTCGTCTACGGCGTCTTCGACGCGCCGGTCCGCGACAGCGGCAAGCTGGAAGGCGGCGGCGGCAAGGACGTCACCGGCTTCTTCCGCTTCGAGCCGGATGCGGACCGTACGGTCACCCTGCGGCTCGCCACCTCGCTCATCGGCGTCGAGCAGGCCAAGGCCAACCTCGCCCAGGAGATCCCGGGGTCCGTCTCCCTCGAGGCGGTGAAGGCCCGAGCTCAGGCGGCCTGGGACGACATCCTGGGGATCGTCGAGGTCGAGGGCGCCACCCGCGACCAGCTCACCACGCTCTACTCGAACCTCTACCGGCTGTACCTCTACCCGAACTCCGGGTTCGAGAACACCGGCACCAGGCGGAATCCGAAGTACCAGTACGCCAGCCCGTTCTCCCCGCCCGCGGGCGAGAACACCCCGACCCGCACCGGCGCGAAGATCGTCGACGGCGAGGTCTACGTCAACAACGGCTTCTGGGACACCTACCGGACCACCTGGCCCGCGTACTCCCTGCTCACCCCCAAGCGAGCGGCGAGCATGGCCGACGGCTTCGTCCAGCAGTACAAGGACGGCGGCTGGATCTCCCGCTGGTCCTCGCCGGGCTATGCCGATCTGATGACCGGCACCAGCTCCGACGTGGCCTTCGCCGACGCCTACCTCAAGGGCGTGGGCCTCGACGCCGAGGCCGCGTACGAGGCGGCGCTGAAGAACGCGACCGTCGCCCCGCCCGCGCCCGGCGTGGGCCGCAAGGGCATGGGGACCTCGGTCTTCCTCGGCTACACCAGCACCCAGACCCGCGAGGGCATGTCCTGGGCGCTGGAGGGCTACCTCAACGACTTCGGCCTGGCCAAGATGGCCCAGGCGCTCCATGCGAAGACGAAGAAGGCCCGCTACAAGGACGAGGCCGCCTATTTCCTCAACCGCGCGCAGAACTACATCAAGCACTTCGACTCGCGGATCGATTTCTTCCAGGGCAAGGACCCCGACGGCAACTGGCGGGTCTCGCCCGACCAGTACGACCCGAGGGTCTGGGGTCACGACTACACCGAGACCAACGGCTGGAACTTCGCCTTCACCGCCCCGCAGGACACCCGCGGACTCGCCAATCTCTACGGCGGACGGGCGGGCTTCGCCAAGAAGCTCGACACCTTCTTCTCCACCCCCGAGACGGCGGAGCCCAAGTACGCCGGCTCCTACGGTGGCGTCATCCATGAGATGACCGAGGCGCGGGACACCCGGATGGGCATGTACGGGCACAGCAACCAGGTGTCGCACCACATCACGTACATGTACGACGCCGCAGGCCAGCCCTGGAAGACGCAGGAGAAGGTCCGCGAGGTGCTCTCCCGGCTCTACCTGGGCAGCGAGATCGGCCAGGGCTACCCGGGCGACGAGGACAACGGCGAGATGTCGGCGTGGTACGTCTTCAGTGCCCTCGGCTTCTACCCGCTGGTGATGGGCAGCCCGGAGTACGCGATCGGCTCGCCGCTCTTCACCAAGGCCACCGTGCACCTGCCGGATGGCGACCTGGTGGTCAAGGCACCGCGCAACAGCGCCCGGAACGTCTACGTCCAGGGTCTTAAGGTCAACGGCAAGCAGTGGAACTCCACCGCGCTGCCGCACTCGGCCATAGCCCACGGCGGCACCCTGGAGTTCACGATGGGCGACAAGCCGTCGTCCTGGGGCTCCGGAAAGGACGGCGGGCCGACCTCCATCACCAAGGGCGACAAGCCGCCGTCCCCGATGGACGACGTGACGCCGGCCAAGGGCTCCGCGCTGACCGACAACACCTCCGGCACGGACCAGTCCTTCACGTCGGCCGATCTGGACCTGGCCTCGCCGTCCCGCGTGGCGTACTACACGCTCACCTCCGCCAAGCGTGACCAGGCTCCGACGGCCTGGGTGCTGAAGGGCTCGACCGACGGCACCGCGTGGAAGGTCCTGGACCGGCGGACGGACGAGTCCTTCGCCTGGGACCGGCAGACGCGGGTCTTCTCCATCCCGGACCAAGGCTCGTACCGCCACTACCGGCTCGAACCGGTGGGTGGCGCGGCCACGCTGGCCGAGGTCGAGTTGCTCTCCTGAGAACCGGGGCGAACCCCCATGCGGCAGGGCCGCACCCCTTCGAGGGGGTGCGGCCCTGCCGTTCTTCTTGCGACGCGCCCGGGGGTCAGCCCAGAGCGAGTGTGAAGACGTGAATGTTCTGGTTGCCCGGCAGCGTGACGCTCTTGATCGTCTTGCCGGCCGGAGCCTTGAAGGGCACGGTCGCGAAGACGTAGGTCTGCACCACGTCCTTGTCGCCGCCGCTGACATTGCGGTACGGGGTCTTGGCCACGGTCTCGTTGCCGTACTGGATCGTCCCGCCTCCGCCGCCGACCGTCCAGTCGGTGAAGGACAGATCGGCCATGTCCGAACTGCCGTCGGTGTAGGTGACCTTCGCCTTGGCCGACTGGTTCCCGTTGACTGCACTGCCTAGGAAGGACAGTGCGGTGGCTGCCCGGGAGAGCTCGATGGTCTGGCCGTTGGCCGAGGCGTTGTCGGGCCGGGCAACCGGTGACGCGGGCCAGGTGTACTCCAGGCCTGCAACCGTTCCCTTCCCGCCCGGCGTCAGCCCGGCCTGGCCCAGGGCCTGTCGCGAGTAGCTCCAGCCGCCGCCGTCGTAGTCGGCCTCGTCGTGCTCCCCGGCATCGTCGGAGGCCCCGACGTTGTCGTACGCAGCGAGGAGGGTGCCCGGCGCGGCCACCGTCAGCATGACCGGCTGGACGACCTTCGTACCGTCACTGGTCACCGTCACCTTGGCGTCGTAGAAACCCTGTGGTGTCCCCTCACCGGCGCTGAGGGTGATCTCCGCGGTGCCACCGGGGTCCACCGTCCCGGAGGCGGGTGAGGCCGTGAGCCCGTCCGGGGCGTCGACGCTGAAGCGCACCTCGGGCCCCTTTCCGTCGCTCACCTTGACCGCGGCGACCTGCACCTTCATGCTCCCGCCCGGAGGGATGGTCCCAGCCGTCGGGCCGACCCCGATCTGGTACGGCTGCTCGCCGTCGCGGAAGGACGGCGGGGCGTCGGCCGGGTCCGCACCCCAGGAACGGTTGGGCTCCTTGCCCAGGGTGTAGTCGAGCCGCCCGCCCTTCTGGACGAGGGACGCGGGAACCCAGGGCCGGTCGCTCGCCCGGCCGTTGACCTTCAGCGACTGCACATACGGTGCGTCGGACGCGGCCTGGGGAGCGGTGATGGATATCGAACGGCTCCCGCGCTCGATCTCGACGCGCGGGAACAGCGGGGAGGCCAGGACGAGTTCGGCGCGCGAGGGGACCTGGGGATACATGCCCAGTGCGGAGAAGACGTACCAGGACGACATCTCGCCGAGGTCGTCGTTGCCGGGGATGCCGCCGGGCTGCGTGGACCACAGCTGCTGCATCGCGGCCCGTACGGTCTCCTGGGTCTTGTACGGCTGCCCGGCGTAGGCGTACAGGTAGGGGACGTTGATCGAGGGCTCGTTGTCCATCTCGGACTTCTCGCCGCCGCCCCGGGTGAAGGCCCAGCTGCCGTCGGCATTGTGGAAGAACGTGTCGAGGCGCTTCACGGCGGCCTCCTTGCCGCCCATGGCGGCGAACAGGCCCGCCGGGTTGTGCGGGACCATCCAGGTGTACTGGGCGCTGGTGCCCTCGACGAAGCCGTTTCCGGTCGCCGGGGTGAAGCCGGTCACCCAGCTGCCGTCCGCCTTGCGGTTGGCGATGTAGCCGCCGGTCTTGTGCGCGGCGGCGTTGAAGTTGTTCTGCCACCACTGGGCACGCTGGGCGAAGGTCTTGGCGGTCTTCTGGTCCCCGGCAGCCTTGGCGAGCTCGGCTATGGAGAAGTCGGCGCCGGACATCTCCAGGGTCTCGGCCGCGCCGCCCCAGGCGTTGGAGACGGACGGCATGTAGTGCAGGTCGAGGTACTTGTCCAGCGAAGGTCGCTGCCCGACCGACAGGACCGGCTTGCCCGCGTCACTCAGATCCTTCTCGGTCGGCACGGTGGCCGCCTTGACGAGGGATGCGAGAGCGCCGTCGAGGTCGAAGTCCGTGCCGCCGAAGGCCCGGATCCCGGCGAGGGCGGGCGCCGACGGATCGCCGTTCATGACGTGCGTGCCGCCGGCGTTGTGGATCCAGCGGTCCCAGATGCCGCCGTTCTGGCGGGCGAGGTTGAGCAGCGACTGGGCGATGTCGGAGCCTGCCTCGGGCTCGAGGAGGGCCAGCAGCTGCACCTGCGAACGGTAGACGTCCCAGCCGGAGAAGGTGCCGTACTGGGCCCGGTGGCCCTTGCTCACCCGGTGCACCTTGCCGTCGCTGCCGGCGTAACGGCGGTCGGCGTCGCTGATGACGTTGGGGTGGAGGAGGGAGTGGTAGAGCGCGGTGTAGAAGGTGGTGCGATCCGCCTCGCTGCCGCCGCCGACCCTGATGGCGGAGAGCTGCTCGCGCCACGCGCGCTGCGCTGCCGCCCGTACGTCGTCGAAGTCACGGGAAGGCGGGTTCTCGGCGGCGAGGTTGGCCTTGGCGCCCGCTTGGCTCACATACGAGATGCCGACCTTGACGCCAACCGGGCCTGCGCCGGGGGCGAACTGCACATAGCCGCCCGAGCCCTTGCCCGCGACCGGTCGGCCGTCGGTGCCGTATCCGCCCGTGCCGCCCTTGGCGCTGCTCGTGCCCTTGCGAAGATCCCCGTCCTGCCAGGTGCCGTGGGCCGTGAAGGGCCGGTCGAAGGTGGCCGTGAAGTGCAGGGTGTAGTAGCTGCGGCGGCCCTCGGGGTCGAGGTAGCCGCAGAAGTTGCCGCTGGTGACGGATCCGGAGACGGTGCGGCGGGCCGGGTCGATGGTGACATCGGCATCCGTGCTGCCGACCTCGGAGTTGGCACTGCGGATCAGCAGGGAGGCGGGCTTGTCCTCGGGGAACGTGAAGCGCGCGGACCCGGTGCGAGCGGTGGCGGTCAGATCGGCGGTGACGCCGGATGCCATGCTGACCTTGTAGCGGCCGGGCTCGGCGGTCTCGTCGGAGTGGCTGAAATTGGCCGCGTACACCTCGTCCTTGGTGTCCGCGGCAGGGGACGTGGTGACCTCGCCCGCGTGGGGGAAGAACGGTATGTCGCCCGAACCGCCGGCACAGCCCGTGCCGGACATGTGGGTCAGACTGAAGCCCCGGATGCGAGTGGCGTCGTAGTGATAACCGCCGGGAGCGGCGGTGCGGGTGGCGTTGCCGCGGGTGTTCTCGGGGCTGAAGGAGAGCATGCCGAAGGGCAGCACGGCACCGGGGAAGGTGTTGCCGCCATTTTTGCTGCCGATCAGTGGATCGACATACGCGGTCGGGTCGTCCGCCAGAGGCGGAGGGGGAGCCGCTGACGCGGGCGTGGCCTGAGAGGGCGCGATGAGGCCCACCGTCAGCGCCACGGCCGCCAAAGCGGCGGAGGGGCGGAAGAACATGGCGGTCCTGCCTTGTGGAAGGGCCGCGATCGCCGGGTCGAACAAGCCGGAAGCGACCGTACCCGATGCGCCGCGTCCACCGTAAGCCCACGTACGCCGCTGCTGGACAGCCATCCCTCCCACCTGCGCTCAATGCACTTGACAACAGGGGGCACTTGGCGGCCTACTGATCCCGACCCTTATCTGACAACGTTGTCGCGATCGTGGGTCGAACAAGCCACCCCCCGTGCGTTCCCGATACGGCGCGGTGGGGGCTCCCCCCTCTCCCAGG
>NZ_JBQQCD010000041.1:0-16755 GCF_052245555.1 Streptomyces sp. KR80 | reverse complement strand
CGCCGCCAGCGTTCGTCCTGAGCCAGGATCAAACTCTCCGTGAATGCTTTCCGGGTCACCCCGGCAACACCACGAGAGCGGAACAGCCGGAGGAATAATCCCGACCGTTCACAGCATCCTCGCTGTGTATTTCTTCAAAGGAACCTCATCTCCCGAAAGAGACGGGGTATCAACATATCTGGCGTTGACTTTTGGCACGCTGTTGAGTTCTCAAGGAACGGACGCTTCCTTCAGACCCGCCACCGGGCCCTCCGGGCGCTTCCCTTCGGTATTTCCAACTTACCAGATTCTCACCCGGCCGTTACCCGGTCCGGATTGCTTCCAGTGGCCGTTGGAAAGGCCTTGCCTTTCGGCTGATCCGACATTATCAGATTTCTCCGAGTCGGAATTCCGAACCCATCCGAGGCTACCCGGGCACACAGTCGCGCCGGGTCCTCGTCCATGGGCGGAGCCGTAAACCTACTGGACGGCTGTCCCGGAGGCAAATCGGCCCCGGGACAACCGTCCATTCGTGTGATGGCGCGTCAGACCTCTACCACCACAGGGAGGATCATCGGCCGCCGACGGTAGGACTCGGACACCCACTTGCCCACCGCGCGTCGGATCAGTTGCTGCAGCTGGTGGGGCTCGACGATGCCATCCTGAGCCGACTTGGCCAGTGACTCCTCGATCTTCGGGATCACGTCACCGAAGGCCGCGTCCTCGATGCCCGACCCTCGGGCATGAACGTGCGGGCCACCCACGATCTTCCCGCTCGTGCTGTCCACGACCACGAACACGGAGATGATGCCCTCTTCGCCGAGGATGCGGCGGTCCTTGAGCGAGGATTCCGTGACATCGCCGACCGAGAGCCCGTCGACGTAGACATATCCCGCCTGGACCTTCCCGGCGATCTTGGCGGTGCCGTCGACGAGATCGACCACGACGCCGTCCTCGGCGATGACGACCCGGTCCTTGGGCACCCCGGTCAGCGCGCCCAGCTCGGCATTCGCCCGCAGATGGCGCCACTCGCCGTGCACCGGCATCAGGTTGCGCGGCTTGCAGATGTTGTAGAAGTACAGCAGTTCACCGGCCGAGGCGTGGCCGGAGACGTGCACCTTCGCATTGCCCTTGTGGACGACGTTCGCGCCCCATCGGGTGAGTCCGTTGATCACGCGGTAGACCGCGTTCTCATTGCCCGGGATCAGAGAGGACGCGAGGATCACCGTGTCGCCGGGGACAATACGGATCTGGTGGTCGCGGTTGGCCATCCGTGACAACGCGGCCATCGGCTCGCCTTGCGACCCGGTGCAGACCAGCACGACCTCGTCGTCCGGGAGGTCGTCGAGCGTCTTGACGTCGACGACGAGTTGCGCCGGAACCCGCAGGTAGCCCAGATCACGGGCGATGCCCATGTTCCGGACCATCGAGCGCCCGACGAAGGCCACCCGCCTCCCGTACTCGTGTGCGGCGTCCAGGATCTGCTGGATCCGGTGCACATGGCTGGCGAAGCTGGCGACGATGATCCTTCGCTGCGCACTGGCGAAGACGGTGCGCAGGACGCTGGAGATGTCGCGCTCGGGTGGGACGAAGCCCGGCACTTCGGCGTTCGTCGAGTCGGAGAGCAGCAGGTCGATGCCCTCCTCGCCGAGTCGCGCGAAGGCCGGCAAGTCGGTGAGGCGGCCGTCGAGCGGCAGCTGGTCCATCTTGAAGTCGCCGGTGTGCACCACCACGCCGGCCGGGGTGCGGATGGCGACCGCCAGAGCGTCCGGGATGGAGTGATTGACCGCGACGAATTCGCAGTCGAAGGGACCGATGCGCTCGCGATGCCCCTCTGCGACTTGGAGGGTGTAGGGGCGAATGCGGTGTTCCTGGAGCTTCGCCTCGATAAGGGCGAGGGTCAGTTTGGAACCGATCAGCGGGATGTCCGACTTCTCGCGGAGCAGGTACGGAACGCCGCCGATGTGGTCCTCGTGGCCGTGCGTGAGCACGATGCCGTCGATGTCGTCGAGGCGGTCCCGGATGATCGTGAAGTCCGGGAGGATCAGGTCGACTCCGGGCTGCTCCTCCTCGGGGAAGAGCACTCCGCAGTCGACGATCAGCAGACGACCGCCGTATTCGAAGACCGTCATATTGCGGCCGATTTCGCCGAGGCCGCCGAGCGGGGTGACGCGAAGGCCGCCCTCGGGAAGCTCCGGCGGGGGGCCGAGCTCGGGGTGCGGATGGCTCAAAAGACTCTCCTCACCACGCACGCCACCTGCCCCGCCATGGGGACACGTGGCGCGCGTGACATTCGTGCACTTGCAGTTCGTTGTCGATATGTAGTTGTGAAGTCCATGGTGTTTACAGCTGTACCCCGCCTGCGGCGAGATCCCGCTTGAGCTGCTCTGTCTCCTCGGGGGACAGCTCCACGAGAGGCAGCCGCAGTGGCCCGCCGGGCAGGCCCTGGAGAGCGAGCGCCGCCTTGGTGGTGATGACGCCCTGGGTCCGGAACATCCCGGTGAAGACCGGGAGCAGCTGCTGGTGGATCTCGGTCGCCTTGGTCACATCGCCGTTGAGGTGGGCGTCCAGCAGGGCGCGCAGTTCCGGCGTGACGACATGGCCGACGACGGAGACGAAGCCGATGGCGCCGACCGAGAGCAACGGGAGGTTCAGCATGTCGTCGCCGGAGTACCAGGCGAGACCGCTGCGGGCGATGGCCCAGCTGGCACGACCGAGGTCGCCCTTGGCGTCCTTGTTCGCGACGATGCGCGGGTGATCGGCGAGCCGGACAATGGTCTCGGTGTTGATCGGGACACCGCTGCGGCCGGGGATGTCGTACAGCATGACCGGCAGGTCGGTGGCGTCGGCGATGGCGCTGAAGTGCCGGAACAGGCCCTCCTGCGGAGGCTTGCTGTAGTACGGAGTGACGGCCAGCAGACCATGGGCGCCGGCCTCCTGGGCGGCGCGGGCCAGCTCGACGCTATGCCGGGTGTCATTGGTTCCTGCGCCGGCCACCACGTGGGCGCGATCACCGACGGCCTCCACCACGGCCCGCACGAGCCGCGCTTTCTCCGCATCGCTGGTGGTCGGGGACTCGCCCGTGGTGCCGTTGACGACGATCCCGTCGTTCCCGGCGTCCACCAGGTGGGCGGCGAGCCGCTGCGCGCCGTCGGTGTCCAGTTCGCCGTCGTTCGTGAACGGCGTGACCATCGCGGTCAGGACCCGTCCGAAGGGGGTCTGCGGTGTGGAGGTCGGAGCCATGGGTCCCACGCTACTCGCAGCTGCAAGTGAGGTGCGCCCTCGGGGGACCGGTATGCGGATCCCGGCACTGCCTGCTCGGGGGTTCAAGCAGTGCCGGGTCCGTAAATTCAGCCTAGATGAACTTCACGAAACGTCGCAATACGGACACCTCCGGCTGCCGATCCCAACATGGCCGAGATACGTGCGCTACGGGGCGACCCGCCCATTGGCATTGAAAGCAGCGTGGGTCAGCGGCATCAGCCGCGCCCAGTGCGCCTCCATCTTCTCGCCCACCATCTCGATCTCCCGCTGCGGGAAGGACGGCACGGCCGCCTGCTCGTGCTGCGTGCGCAGGCCCAGGAAGTGCATCAGCGAGCGGGCGTTGCACGTCGCGTACATCGAGGAGAAGAGCCCGACGGGCAGGACCGAACGCGCCACTTCGCGGGCGACTCCCGCATCCAGCATCTCCTGGTACGCCTCGTACGCGTCCCGGTAGGCGCTCTCCATGACGCGCCCGGTCAGCTCGTGCTGCGCCTGGGTGCCCTCGACGAACTCGTACTTGCCGGGGCGGCCCTGCTGGACGAGTTTGCGGGCCTCCCCCGGCACGTAGAAGACCGGCTGCAGCTCGCGGTAGCGACCGGACTCCTCGTTGTACGACCAGCCGACGCGGTGGCGCATGAACTCGCGGAAGACGAAGATCGGCGCGCTGATGAAGAACGTCATCGAGTTGTGCTCGAACGGGCTGCCGTGCCGGTCGCGCATCAGAAAGTTGATCAACCCTTTTGATCGCTCCGGGTCCTTCTTGAGCTCGTCCAGGGACTGCTCGCCTGCCGTCGAGACCCGGGCGGCCCACAGCACGTCGCTGTCCGCTGCGCTGTGCTTCACCAGCTCGACGGTCACATCGCTGCGGAAGCTGGGCTTGGCGCTCTCGGCGGGGGTGTCGGTCACCGGCGGGGTCCTTCCAGTCGCATCGCTCGGGCGGCGCCCAGCTTACGACCCGGCACCGACAGCCTGGACGCGCGACAGAAGTCGCCGTGAAACGGCACCTACGGGGCGATTCTTGCGTCTTCATGGGCAAGAGTCCGCATCGAGTATGTGTGAGGAGTGCCCGTCGTGTTCCGCCGACGAGAACCCGTACCGTTCTCCCCCAGCTACCTCCCCCAGCTACCGCTGGGAGGGGCCCCCAGGGAGGGGCCCCCAGTCGCCGAGGCCGATCGTTTCCGCAGCAATGTCCAGCCGCCGCCGCGCCGACGTGCCGACCTGCCGCAGATCGCAGGGCGGACCCTGCTGGGGCTGACGGTCGTTGCCGGGCTGGTCGGAGCGCTGCTGTTCGGGTCGCCTGCACTCGAGGTCCCCCGGCCGGGCACGGATCAGGCGTCCCAGTCCGAGCCGAACGACAGCCGTTGAGCGAGGCGGCGGCCGACCGGCCGACTGCCGACCCGGGGGTGGTCGGGACCCCCGGAGCATCGATAGCCTCACCGGGCACAGCCCCATCGAGTGTGCATACGAATGAGGTCCAGCGGTGCCCCTCCCCTTCCTGACGGCCGATCGTGCCTTCGACGCCTCCGGTGATGCCGTCGACGATGCCGCGCTGCCGTACGACGACCGGGACCGCTGGCGGCGTCCGTACCGCCCGGGGCCCTGGCGGGTCGGCATCGCGGCGATTCTGCTGCTGCTCGCCTCGTATCTGCTGTTCGCCGCGATGATCGTCGCCTTCGCGGGTGCGCTGCCGGGGGCCGGGGTGTGCGTGACCACGGCCGCGGTGGTGATCGCGATCGCGGTACGGCTGCTGCGCACCGGCGTGTGGGTGAACGAGCAGGGGCTCCGCCGGGTGGGCCTCTTCGCGACCACGACCCTCCCGTGGTCTCAGGTCGCGGAGGTGCGGACCATGCAGCAGCCCGTGAAGTGGCTCGGGATGCCCCGGACCGTACAGGGCCAGGCTCTGCTGGCCATACCTACCGTGGGCGAGCCGCTGCGGCCGCTGATCACCGACCACAACGCGGATTTCCTCGGCCGTATGGAGGCCTTCGACATGGCGGCGGACGCCGTCGAGGGATGGGCGGCCGAATACCGGACCTGAGCGAGCCCCCGGCCTGGCAGCCCCCAGGCAGCTGTACCAGCTAGGCCGTGGCCCCACCGCCGTCGGCCCGGTGCAGGGCGATGGCCCGCTGCATGGCCTTCCGCGCCCGCGGAGTGTCCCGCGCGTCGTGGTAGGCGACCGCGAGCCGGAACCACGCCCGCCAGTCCCCCGGCGACTCCTCCGTCTCGGCCCGCCTCTTGGCGAAGACGGCGTCGGCCGAGTCCCGGTCGATGCGCCCACCGGGGGTCCGCACCAACTCGTCGACCGGCAGACCGCCCTCGGCCGCCAGCTCCCGCGCGAGCCGTTCGGCGTTCCGCGCGAACTGCGTCGCCTGCCAGAGGAACCACACGCCGATCAGCGGCAGCACCAGTACGGACGCACCGAAGACGACGGTCACGGCGGTCCCCTGCCGGATGAGCATGACGCCGCGGCTGCCGACCAGCACGAAGTAGCCGACCAGAACCGCCGCGAGAACGAAATACGTGATCTTTGCGCGCACTGCCACCACTACCGTTGTCGGTTCTCAGCCCAGATCGAGGAAGTTCTCCAGGCCGAAGGTCAGCCCGGGGGTGGAGATCACGCGCCGCACGCCGAGCAGGATGCCCGGCATGAAGCAGCTGTGGTGCAGCGAGTCGTGCCTGATGGTGAGCGTCTCACCGGGTTCGCCGAAGAGGACCTCCTGGTGCGCCAGCAGGCCCCGCAGGCGTACGGCGTGCACCGGCACCCCGTCCACGTCGGCGCCCCGCGCGCCCTCCAGGGCCGTGGTCGTCGCGTCGGGCTGCGGCGGGCAGCCCGCCTCGCGCCGGGCCTCGGCGATCAGCTGAGCGGTACGGGTCGCGGTGCCGGACGGGGCGTCCGCCTTGTTCGGATGGTGCAACTCGACGACCTCGACGGACTCGAAGAAGCGGGCCGCCTGCCGGGCGAAGGTCATGGTGAGCACGGCGCCGATGGAGAAGTTCGGAGCGATGAGCACCCCGGTCGACGGGGAGGCGTCGAGCCAGCCGCGAAGCCGCGCCAGCCGCTCGTCGGTCCATCCGGTGGTGCCGACGACTCCGTGGATGCCGTTCGTCACGCAGAACTCGAGGTTGGCCATGACCGCGTCGGGGTGGGTGAGGTCGACGGCGACCTGGGCACCCGCCTCGGTCAGCGACTCCAGCTTGTCGCCCCGGTCCAGTGCGGCCACCAGCTCCATGTCCTCGGCGGCCTGCACGGCCCGCACGGCCTCGGAGCCGATCCGGCCCTTGGCTCCCATCACGGCCACGCGCAGCTTGCTGCTCATCGTCTGTGCTTCCTTCGTCGGGCTTCCGTCGGGCTTCCGTCGGGCTTCGTGGGCGCGTTATGCGACGGCGTCGTCCAGTCTCGTCGCCTGCTTGTCCTTCAGCGGACCGATGACGGACAGGGACGGGCGGTGTCCCAGCACCTCACGGGCCACGTCCCGGACGTCGTCCGGGGTGACGGCGGCTATCCGCCGCAGCATCTCGTCGACCGACAGCTGTTCGCCCCAGCACAGCTCGCTCTTGCCGATGCGATTCATCAGCGCGCCCGTGTCCTCCAGCCCCAGCACCGTGGAACCGGAGAGCTGCCCGATCGCCCGGTGCAGCTCGTCGTCGCTCAAGCCGTGCTCGGCGACCTGGTCGAGCTCGTCGCGGCAGATCTTGAGCAGCTCGTCGACCTGGTTCGGGCGGCAGCCCGCGTACACACCGAAGAGGCCGCAGTCGGCAAACCCGGTGGTGTAGGAGTACACGGAGTAGGCAAGGCCGCGCTTCTCCCGGACCTCCTGGAAGAGGCGGGAGCTCATGCCGCCGCCGAGCGCCGTGTTCAGGACGCCGAGCGCCCAGCGCCGGTCGTCGGTGCGCGGGATGCCGGGCATGCCGAGCACGACGTGCGCCTGCTCGGTCCTGCGGCCGAGGACGTCCACGCGGCCGGCGGTACGGATCGTGCGCGCGCCGGAGCGGGGACCGACGGGAGTGGCGTCCTCGTCGGCGAGGGCACCCGCCCGCTCGAATGCGGCGCGGACCTGGCGTACGACCCGGGCGTGGTCGATGTTGCCCGCAGCGGCGACGATCAGGTGGGTGGGGTCGTAGTGCTTCCGGTAGAAGCGGGCGACCCGGTCCCGGCTGAGGCCGGTGACCGTGTCGACCGTGCCGAGGACGGGGCGGCCCAGCGGGCTCTCGCCGAACATGGTGCGCGCGAAGAGATCGTGCACGACGTCACTGGGGTCGTCCTCGGTCATCGCGATCTCCTCGAGGATGACGCCGCGCTCGGCGTCCACGTCCTCGGCGTCGATCAGCGAGCCGGTGAGCATGTCGCACACCACGTCGATGGCGAGCGGCAGGTCGGTGTCGAGCACCCGCGCGTAGTAGCAGGTGTACTCCTTCGCCGTGAAGGCGTTCATCTCGCCGCCGACCGCGTCGATCGCGGAGGAGATCTCCAGGGCCGTGCGCCGCTTCGTGCCCTTGAAGAGCAGGTGCTCGAGGTAGTGGGTCGTACCGTTCAGCGCCGGGGTCTCGTCACGGGAGCCGACATGGGCCCAGATGCCGAAGGTCGCGGAGCGCACGGACGGCAGGGTCTCCGTGATGACTCGCAAGCCCCCGGGGAGGACGGTCTTGCGGACCGTGCCGATGCCCTTCTCACCCTTGAGAAGCGTTTGGGTACGGGCGACGGCCCGCGCCTCCGAAGAGGTGCGGGCCGTCGCCTTGTGCGCACGGGACGTCACTTGGCAGCGTCGTCCTTCGACCGCGGCTTGTCCTCGGACGAGCCCGCGGCGGAACTGCTGCCGGACTCGGCCTCGCCCTCCTCGCCCTCGATCACGGGGATCAGGGAGAGCTTGCCGCGCTGGTCGATCTCGGCGATCTCGACCTGGACCTTCGCGCCGACCTTGAGCACGTCGTCGACGTTCTCCACGCGCTTGCCGCCGGCGAGCTTGCGGATCTGCGAGATGTGCAGCAGGCCGTCCTTGCCGGGCATCAGCGAGACGAACGCGCCGAAGGTGGTGGTCTTGACGACCGTGCCCAGGTAGCGCTCGCCGACCTCGGGCATCGTCGGGTTGGCGATGCCGTTGATGGTCGCCCGGGCGGCCTCGGCGGACGGACCGTCGGCGGCACCGATGTAGATGGTGCCGTCGTCCTCGATGGTGATCTCGGCGCCAGTGTCCTCCTGGATCTGGTTGATCATCTTGCCCTTGGGGCCGATGACCTCGCCGATCTTGTCCACCGGGATCTTGACGGTGATGATCCGCGGGGCGTGCGGGGACATCTCGTCGGGCCGGTCGATGGCCTCCATCATCACGTCGAGGATGTGCAGACGGGCGTCGCGGGCCTGCTTGAGGGCCGCGGCCAGCACGGACGCCGGGATGCCGTCCAGCTTGGTGTCCAGCTGCAGGGCGGTGACGAACTCCTTGGTGCCGGCGACCTTGAAGTCCATGTCACCGAAGGCGTCCTCCGCACCGAGGATGTCGGTCAGGGTGACGTAGTGCGTCTCGCCGTCGACCTCCTGGGAGATCAGACCCATGGCGATACCGGCGACCGGGGCCTTGAGCGGCACACCGGCGTTCAGCAGCGACATGGTCGAGGCGCAGACCGAGCCCATGGAGGTCGAGCCGTTGGAGCTGAGCGCCTCGGAGACCTGGCGGATGGCGTACGGGAAGTCCTCACGGGCCGGGAGCACCGGCAGCAGCGCCCGCTCGGCGAGCGCGCCGTGGCCGATCTCGCGGCGCTTGGGGGAGCCGACGCGACCGGTCTCGCCGGTGGAGTACGGCGGGAAGTTGTAGTTGTGCATGTAGCGCTTGCGCGTCTCGGGCGACAGCGTGTCCAGCTGCTGCTCCATGCGCAGCATGTTGAGCGTGGTGATGCCCAGGATCTGGGTCTCGCCGCGCTCGAACAGCGCCGAGCCGTGCACCCGCGGGACCGGCTCGACCTCGGCGGCGAGCGTACGGATGTCCGTGACGCCGCGGCCGTCGATGCGGACCTTGTCCTTGATGACGCGCTCGCGCACCAGGGTCTTGGTCAGCGAGCGGTACGCAGCGGAGATCTCCTTCTCGCGGCCCTCGAACTGCGGCAGCAGCTTCTCGGCGGCCAGCGCCTTGACGCGGTCCAGCTCGGCCTCGCGCTCATGCTTGCCGGCGATGGTCAGCGCCTGGGCGAGCTCGTCGCGGACGGAGTTGGTCAGCGCCTCCAGGACGTCGTCCTGGTGGTCGAGGAAGATCGGGAACTCGCCGGTCGGCTTGGCGGCCTTGGCGGCGAGGTCCGACTGCGCCTTGCAGAGGACCTTGATGAACGGCTTCGCGGCCTCGAGCCCGGCGGCGACGATCTCCTCCGTGGGGGCCTGGCCGCCGTCCTTGACCAGCTGCACCGTCTTGTCGGTGGCCTCCGCCTCGACCATCATGATCGCGACGTCGCCGTCCTCGAGCACCCGCCCGGCCACGACCATGTCGAAGACGGCGTCCTCGAGCTCGGTGTGGGTCGGGAAGGCCACCCACTGGCCCTTGATCAGGGCGACGCGGGTGCCGCCGATCGGGCCGGAGAAGGGCAGGCCGGCCAGCTGCGTGGAGCAGGAGGCGGCGTTGATCGCGACCACGTCGTAGAGGTGGTCGGGGTTGAGCGCCATGACCGTCTCGACGATCTGGATCTCGTTGCGCAGCCCCTTCTTAAAGGACGGGCGCAGCGGCCGGTCGATCAGGCGGCAGGTGAGGACTGCGTCCTCGGACGGCCGGCCCTCACGGCGGAAGAACGAACCCGGGATGCGACCGGCGGCGTACATCCGCTCCTCGACGTCGACCGTCAGCGGGAAGAAGTCGAGCTGGTCCTTGGGGTTCTTCGATGCCGTGGTGGCCGACAGCACCATGGTGTCGTCGTCCAGGTAGGCCACGGCGGAGCCGGCGGCCTGGCGGGCCAGGCGGCCCGTTTCGAAGCGGATGGTGCGGGTGCCGAAGGAGCCGTTGTCGATGACGGCCTCGGCGTAGTGGGTCTCGTTCTCCACCAGGAAAATCTCCTCGTCTGCGTCCCCGCGCGCGTGCGGGGGACGGTTACGGCGGAGCGCCTCCTGTGCGGGCCGGTCTTCGATCGAAGCTCCCGGGATTGCTGCCTCCCGAGGGCCACTACCGAGGACCGGCGGCGGGTGGGGCGCCCCTCCTCGTTGTTCGGTGTGCTGTTCCGTTATGACGTTGTGCGACCAGACTACAAAGCTTCGGCCGTCCTCACGACGGCTGGAGCCACGACGCATACGGCGAAGGGAGCGGCCCCCCTCGTATGGGAGCCGCTCCCTCCATCACGTCTTACTTGGCGCCCGCGGCACCGCGGCGGATGCCGAGGCGCTCCACCAGCTGGCGGAAGCGGGTGATGTCCTTCTTCGCCAGGTACTGCAGCAGCCGGCGGCGCTGGCCGACCAGGAGCAGCAGACCCCGGCGGGAGTGGTGGTCGTGCTTGTGGGTCTTCAGGTGCTCCGTCAGGTCGGTGATCCGACGGGTCAGCATCGCGACCTGGACCTCGGGGGAGCCGGTGTCGCCCTCCTTGGTGGCGAACTCGGTCATGATCTGCTTCTTCGTAGCGGCGTCGAGCGACACTCGGTACTCCTAAAGGTCTTCGTTTCGGCCACCGAGTGCCCCTGGTCTTGGTCTCAGGGGAGCTTCCGGGACTCGGGAGGCGGGGCTCGCTGGGCGCTGCCTCCAGATGCTCCGGGGGCGCGTACACACACGGCCGTCACCCAGAGTACCAGCCCCTAGCAGGTGCTCTTGCCCCCTCACCGGCACCCGGTCACCGGGGTCCCGGCTAGCTGGTCAGGCTCCGTGCCGAGGCGTAGACGTCCAGCACCGCCAGGCACAGGGGCACCAGGGACAGCAGCACGACACCGTCGAAGATGTCGAGCATCCGGCCCCAGAACGGTGACAGGCCCTTGCGCGGGACGATCAGGCCCACGGCGACCAGGAGCGCGGCGCCCAGGGCGATGCTGCCGGTGAACCACACGGTGCGGATGTTGAGCGGCCCGTCGTCCCCTTCCTTGTACAGGGACTGGAGGGCCTCTACCGGCGGGTCGAGGGCGATCCCGAGGATCAGCAGCAGGATGGTGGCAAGGCCCGCGATCAGCAGACAGGCGACCTGCGAGGTGTAGTCGAAGAGCCGTGCGCGCAGCAGCGTGGCCACACCGGCGGAGAGGGCCAGGAGCTGCGCCCAGACGTTGTCGGAGAAGCCGAGCACCACGCCGGCGGCGCCGACGACGAGGGCAGCGCAGCCCGCGACCAGGCCGAGCAGGAGTTCGTGGCCGCGGCGGGCCTGGGCCCCTATCCGCTGGTAGTCGACGGACTCCTCGTCCGGTGCCCCGCCCCGGCGGTCGTAGTCCCGCCCCTGGGCGATCTGGTCGGGCGAGCGGTAACCGATGGGGAGCCGGGCGAACCTCGCGGACATACCGGGCAGCCAGGCCACCACGGCGATACCGACGATGGCGGTGACGGCGGCGACCTCACGAGGCGGCGCGTCGGTGAGGATCGCGGCGAACGTGGCCAGCGTGCCGATGGCGGCGAGGAAGGCGCCGGCCACGAAGGGCGAGTCACCATGCGGGAGCAGCACCACCAGCAGGACCGAGGCGATGAGGACGACCACGCAGCCGACGAGGAAGTGCAGCCGGCCGGGGCCTTCGCCGTCGTCCACGCCGAAGATCCCGGAGCCGGCGAGCAACAGGTGCGGGAGGGCGGCGAGTCCGAGCGCGATGGCGGACCGGTGGTCGTCGTAGACCCGGGCCCGTACGCCGGCGAGCGTGACCAGGGCGATGCCGGTGACGCCGGCGATGATGCCCGGCAGCCGGTGCATGTCGCGCTCCAGCGGGTTCGAGAACCACAGCGCGAAGGCCATCATGACCAGCAGCAGCACACCGGCGGTGAGACCGGCGACGTTCATCAGCTCGTCGCTCCAGCGACGGCGGTTCCGCTTGACCGCGGAGGCGATGGCGTCGGAGACGTCGTCGTAGACGGCGGAGGGCAACGACTCGGCGAACGGGCGCAGGAGCAGCAGGTCGCCGTCGAGGATGCGCTGCTCGGCGAGCGACCGGCCGGGGTCCAGCACCGTGCCGTCGCGGCGCACCAGGTGATAGCCGGTCGGGGCGCCTTCGGCCTGTGATTGGCCGGACAGCCGCAGAATCTCCGGGTAGATGTCGACGAGTGCGACGTCCTCGGGCAGCGCCACGTCGATCCGTGCGTCCGGCGCAGCGACTGTGACCCGGCAGAAGCCGGTCCCTGCGGTCGTGCTCACCTGGCGGTTCCCCCTCGTCCGTGGTGGATGTTGTTCTGGCGCCGACGGGACAGCAGACGGCGGCGGTGCGTCAGCGTACCGCTCACCCGGGTCAAGGCCCCCACCCACCCCTGCGGTTGACTTCAATCAGTAGGATCACCGAGCTGTGCCAACGGCGAAGAAACATTGGCCGGGGGGACCGTTCGATTACGGGGGCGGTCCGAACTGCGATCTGCGTGAAGGACTGGTGCCACGGTGAGCGTGATGATCGTCAAGCGCCCGCCTCGGGCTCTGCCGCCCGAAGTCCCCAGCGAGGAGGTGACACTCGAGGCTCCCCCTGAGATCCCGCGCGAGGGGGACAACAACCTGATGATGAACCTGCTCCCCATGCTGGGCATGTTCTCGTCGGCTGCGTTCTTCTTCATGCCGAACATCGCACCGTTCATGAAGATCATGGGCGGGATGATGTGCCTGTCGGCCGTGATCATGGCGGTTGTGCAGGTTGTGAAGGCTCGGCAAGGACCTGCGGGACAGATGGTGCAGGAGCGCCAGGACTATCTGAAGTACCTGGCGCAGAAGCGCAGGGAGGTCCGGCGCACTGCCCGTCGGCAGCGTGACGCCCAGCTGTTCATCCACCCGAGCCCGGACCAGCTGTGGTCGGTCGTCGCCGAGGGCAAGCGGGTATGGGAACGGCGTGCCTCGGACGCGGACTTCGCGCAGGTACGGGTGGGCCTCGGGCCGCAGCAGCTGGCGACGCCGCTGAAGGCCCCCGAGACGGCGCCGGTGGATGAGCTGGAGCCGCTCACCGCGCATGCGATGAAGCAGTTCCTGGCCGTGCACGGCACGTTGGAGGAGCTGCCGCTGGCGGTCTCCCTGCGCGCCTTCTATCACCTGACGGTGTCGGGCGACCCGGACACCGTCTACGGGACGTCACGCGCCATGCTGGCCCAGCTGTGCACACTCCACTCCCCCGAGGACCTGGTCGTGGCGGTCGTCGCCGCACCCGGCGCCCAGGCCGAGTGGGAGTGGGCGAAGTGGCTGCCGCACGCGCAGGATGCGTCCCTGGACGGCGCCGGGACGCGCCGTCTGATCGTGGACGACCTCGGCGTGGTCGAGGAGCTGCTCGCGGACGAGCTGGACGGCCGCGGCCGCTTCAACCCGCAGGGACCGCCGGTGGCGGACACCCCGCACGTGGTGATCGTGCTGGACGGCGGCTCGGTCCCGGCCGACTCCGTGATCGCCGGAGCCGAAGGCCTCCAGGGCGTGACGATCCTCGAGGTCGTGCCCGGCGAACTGGACGAGATGCGCAGCTCGCTCGCCATCCAGGTGCGGCCGGACAAGCTGGCCCTGGAGTCGGCGAGCGGAGCGACCTACACCGGGACCCCCGACGTGCTCTCGGTCTCCGAGGCCGAGTCGCTGGCGCGCCAACTCGCCCCGCTGCGGGCGGGCACCGCCGACGGCGACGAACCGCTGCTGGCCAACCTGGACTTCACCGACCTGATGAACATCGGCGACGCCGGTTCGGTCGACGTCTCCCGGACCTGGCGGCCACGGACGCTGCCCGAGCGGCTGCGGGTGCCGATCGGCCTCGGCCAGGACGGTCAGCCGGTCATGCTCGACGTCAAGGAAGCCTCGCAGCAGGGCATGGGCCCGCACGGCCTGTGCGTCGGTGCCACCGGTTCGGGTAAGTCGGAGCTGTTGCGCACCCTGGTGCTGGGTCTGGCGGTCACTCACTCCTCCGAGACGCTCAACTTCATCCTCGCGGACTTCAAGGGCGGCGCGACCTTCACGGGCATGGCCGACATGCCGCACGTGGCGGCGGTCATCACCAACCTGGCCGACGACCTCACCATGGTCGACCGGATGCGCGATGCGATCACCGGTGAGCTGCAGCGCCGTCAGGAACTGCTGCGCTCGGCGGGCAACTACGCCAACATCACCGACTACGAGAAGGCGCGTGCCGCGGGGGCTCCGCTCGAGCCGCTGGCCTCGCTGGTGATGGTCCTCGACGAGTTCAGCGAGCTGCTGACCGCCAAGCCCGACTTCATCGACATGTTCATCCAGATCGGCCGGATCGGCCGTTCGCTGGGTGTGCACATGCTGCTCGCCTCGCAGCGCCTGGAAGAGGGCAAGCTGCGCGGCCTGGACACCTTCCTGTCGTACCGGATCGGTCTGCGCACCTTCTCGGCGGCCGAGTCCCGTACGGCGATCGGTGTTCCGGACGCCTACCACCTGCCGAACGTCCCCGGTGCGGGCATCCTCAAGTACGACACCGAGACGATGGTCCAGTTCAAGGCCGCGTACGTGTCCGGCGCGTACCGCGCGGGCAGTGGTGGGAGCCGCGGCGGCGGCAGCCGTACGAACCGGCTGCCCGTCCCGTTCACCGCGGCGCAGGTCGAGCGGCACATCATCGAGGAGCCGACGCCGGAGCCGGTCGCGCCGCAGCAGGACGACGCGCTCGCCGACACCGTTCTGGACGTCATCGTCCAGCGGCTGCAGGGCCAGGGTCCGCCCGCACACCAGGTCTGGCTGCCGCCGCTGGAGGAGTCGCCGTCGGTCAACCAGCTGCTCCCGGCGCTCTCGGTCACCCCGGAACGCGGGGTGCACGCAACGGAGTACACGGCGCTCGGCAAGCTCGTCGTACCGGTCGCGATCGTGGACAAGCCGTTCGAGCAGCGCCGCGACGTGATGTATCTGGACTTCTCGGGTTCGGCCGGTCACGGTCTGGTCGTCGGTGGTCCGCAGTCCGGCAAGTCCACGCTGCTGCGCAGCGCCATCGCGGCGTTCGCGCTGACCCACACCCCGGTCGAAGTGCAGTTCTACTGCCTGGACTTCGGCGGCGGCGGCATGCTGGCCCTCGACGGCCTGCCGCAAGTGGGCGGGGTCGCCTCCCGGCTCGATGCGGAGAAGGTACGCCGTACGGTCTCCGAGGTCGTCGGCATCCTCAATGAGCGTGAGGAGTTCTTCCGGGACAACAACATCGACTCGATCAACACCTACCGGCAGCGCCGGGCGGCCGGTCAGTACCCGGACCAGAAGTGGGGCGATGTCTTCCTGGTCATCGACGGCTGGTCGACCTTCAAGACCGACTACGAGCAGCTCGACCCGGTGATCCTCGACATCGCCGGACGCGGTCTCGGCTTCGGTGTCCACCTGATCCTCGGGGCCGCACGCTACACCGAAGTCCGGCCCGCGCTGCGGGACCAGCTGCTCAACCGCGTCGAGCTGCGGCTGGGCGACCCGATGGAGTCGGAGTTCGACCGCAAGCGGGCGGAGAACGTGCCCATCGGCAAGCCGGGCCGTGGTCTGTCGCCGGAGAAGCTCAACTTCCTGGCCGCCCTGCCGCGGCTGGACGGCTCCACCGACCCGGACACCCTCGGCGAGGGCATGGCCCATCTGGTCGCCACCGTCTCCGAACACTGGACCGGACCGGCGGCGCCGCCCGTGCGCATGCTGCCCACCCTGCTGCAGGTCCACGAACTGCCCAAGGGCGGCGACCACCCGGAGCGCGGCATCGCGATCGGCGTCGACGAGACGACCCTGTCCCCGGCGTTCATCGACTTCGAGACCGACCCGCTGTTCGTCATCTACGGCGAGAGCGAGTCCGGGAAGTCGTCGGTGCTGCGGCTGCTGGCCAAGCAGATCTCGGAGCGGTACGCCGCGGACAAGGCGCTGATGGTCGTCGCGGACTACCGGCGTGCGCTGCTCGGGGAGCTCCCCGAGAGCCATCTGTACAAGTACTGCGCGGCCGGACCTCAGCTGCAGGAGGTCCTCACCGGGCTGGCGGGCTCGCTGGGCCGCCGTATGCCGGGCCCGGACGTGACGCCGGAGCAGCTGCGCAACCGCAGCTGGTACGACCTGCCCGACGCGTTCGTCATCGTGGACGACTACGACCTGGTCGCGAGCGGTGCGAACCCGCTGCAGCCGCTGCTGGAGTACCTGCCGTTCGCGCGGGACCTGGGTCTGCGCCTGATTCTGGCGCGCAGCTCCTCGGGGGCCTCGCGGTCCTCGTTCGAGCCGGTGATGCAGCGTACGAAGGAGCTGGGTGCGCAGGGCCTGATCCTGTCGGGCGACCCGTCGGAGGGTCCGCTGATGGGGAACGTCAGGGCGACCAAGCTGACGCCTGGCCGGGGTCAGTTCGTCACGCGGAAGCGCGGTTCGCAGCTGGTCCAGACGGGCTGGCTGCCGACGCAGGGCTGAGGCCGGTCCGGCGAGCCATGCGGACGTGAACGAGAGCGGCGGTGGCACTCCCAAGGG
>NZ_JBQQCD010000040.1:0-17192 GCF_052245555.1 Streptomyces sp. KR80 | reverse complement strand
CTGTAAATCTGTCGGCTTACGCCTACGCAGGTTCGAACCCTGCACCCGCCACACGCCAAGAAGGGCCCCTGAGCTGCTGCTATGCAGCTAGGGGCCCTTGGTGTACTACGGGTCGGGCAGAGCCACACTGTCTCGCTCTGCGTCGTTCTCTCGCGCTCTCTACCAGTAGTTCTGGACGGGGCGTGGACGGGATTTCCAGCCCTGACCTGCGGCTACGGGTCGAGTGTGGCCGTCATTCTGCCGGCGTAGTGCGCCGCTCCTGTAGGCGAGCCGAGATCTTGGCGTTCGCCGCGTCGTCGCTGTTCCCCAGGAACTTCGCATACGCCCGGAACAGCACCGCCACACTGTGCCCGGCCCGCTTCGCGACGAGCTGCGGCTCTACCCCTGAGCTGAGCCACGTAGACACGGCAGCGTGCCGCAGGTCGTATGGCCGCTTCGCCAGAAGCGAAGCCCGCTCAGCGGGTGGGAGCGCCCTCTCCCGGGCCCGCCCCCAGACCTCCCCGTAGCCGCTTTCCTGGACGAGCCCCCCACGTAGTGTGCGGAACAGCCGACCGTCCGGAGCTACGCCGTACGCGGCGACGTGCCAGCGCAGCATGGCTACGAGCTCAGGCGGGATCGGCACCAGGCGCACGGTCTTGCGTGACCGATGCTTCAGGCCCCGGCGGTCGTGAACCTCCCCGTCATCCGTCCATGCTGCCCCGGCCCGCGGGCGTGTCTCTTGGAGCCGTAGCAGCCCCCAGCCCCGGCGGGGAAGGTCGCAGTCCTTCTGACGAAGTGCGATGACTTCCGCTGGCCGCGCGGCGGCGTAGTACATGCACCCGAAGAACGCTACGAGACGCCGACCGCGTGGCCCCTGTGCGCGGACTGCGGCCAGCAACTCCGCAGCCTGCTCCGGGTCCGGCACACACTCCGGATCAATCTCCTCCTCCACAGGTTCGGGGAGCTTCCAGCGAATCTGCGGAAGCGGATTGTCCGTGAGCAGCCCAGCGTCTACGGCGTAGACAAGAGCGTTGTGAAAGATCGCCCGCTTCCGCCGGATCGTCGATGCAGCGGCCGTCCCACCGTCCAGCTTCTTAGTCAGGGCGTCCAGCGCCTTCCGTACGAGCATCCTGTCTGCGAGAGCCGAGGCGGACAGCGACTTGCGCTCGAACCACGCCAGCACGGCTTTCACATCGGGCGGGTGCTCTTCCTCCCAGCGGTGCACGTTGAATGCCCAGCTGTAGAGCGCGGTCCGTACGGTGTGTACGTCGGCCATGCCCTTGGTGTCCTTGACCAGCGCGGCCGTCACCGTCGCCATTGCCTCAGCGAGGGTCTTGCGTGTGGACGCGGGGGCGTGCTGCCACTTCATTTCGATGTACTGACGCGCGTGGGCGTACCAGGACACGTCTTGCTGCTCCCGGAGCATCGACTTCGGCAAGCCGCTGTCGACGTCGAACGGCTCACCCGCTCGGGCCGCGGTGATGAACTGGGCCCGCCTGCTCTCCGCTAGCCCTGACGTCAGGAACGACTCGGAGTGCGGTCGTGCGCCAACTTGCCAGCGGAGCTGGAATGGTTTGCGGTACGGGCGTTTACGAATCCCCCAGACCCGCACGGTGTAGCTCCACTCCACTACGCGACCTCCATTTCAGCGAGAAAGGCGTCGAGGTCGCTGCGGCGAACTCGCAGATGACCGTTGGGCAGGCGGTGGGTCTTGGGGCACTGGCCGCGATTCCGCCAGCGGTACCAGGAGGCTCGGGTGATCCCCAGTTCCTCAAGGACGACGGTCAGCGGCAGAAGCTCGTCAGCCGGAGTGCGGCGCTTGCGGGCATGCGTGCTCACGGTTGGTGCCTCCTTGGCGATGCGTGCCGTGCTGCTTCAGGCGGGGCGGTAAGGGCGGTAAGGTCGATAAGCCCTCTGACCTGGGCTTTCGAGGGGGCGATAAGGGGTGCGGTAAGTGGGGCGGTAAGTCCGGCGGGCGTGCGGGCCGCGACTTACCGACCCCCTTTTCGCCCCCCTTTTCGCCCCGCTGTTTGCGCAGGTCAGGTGGCTTACCGACCTTTTCGCCCTTACCGCCCTCAGCCCGCGTAGCTGATGACGGTGGTGGGGCGGCCCTTGGTAGGGCGCAGGCTGCGGACGTAGCCGGGCTGGTCGAGCAGTTCGGCAGCGAGCCGGTCACGCTCGGCGCGGCTGGTGTTCTTGAACAGCCGCCGGATCTGGTCGGCGGTGAGCCCGTTCGCACCGGCCGCTCGTACCGCGTCGGCGAGCTTGTTCACCTTCAGGTTGCCTGTGATGTTGCCGAGCAGGTGGATGGCGGAGGCGCGGGCATAGTTGAGCAGGTGCCAGGCCGCGCGCATGTGGTGCTCGGCGATGGTGTTGGTGTGGTCGCACAGGGCGTAGACCATGGCGACCCGTTGCACGTACGGGGCGGCGCGGGCGGTGAACTGGGCGATGACTCCGCCCGTGGCGTCGTCGCTGAGCGCGGGGTACACCTCCTCGCAGTACAGGGCCCAGGCGTCGGGGCTGAACTTGACCTCGTCGACGCGTGCCGCGTCGGTGAGGACGGTGCGCCAGCCTGCCGCCAGAGTGGACACCAGGTCTGCACTGGCCCCGCGTGAGCCGGGCAGGATCAGGTTGCGGTGGCAGAAGATCGGCAGGAAGCGGTTGTACGTGCCGCCTGCCATCTCCGAGTCCTGCATCTTGGCCCGGAACTCATCGGGGGTGATGTGCCCGAGGATCGCGATGTGCGGGTTGGTTGCCTTGAGCGATTCGCGGACCATGGAGCCGAGCGAGTCTCCGTCCCATGCCTGTCGCAGGACTCCGGGCAGGCTGCTGCCCTCGCGTCGCCCGCGGCTCATGGTGACCGCGTACTCCGATTCGAGCACCCACAGCCGTTTGTCGATGCTGGCGGGCTTGGCGTCGTCGCTGTCGTCGTCCTTGACGTATTCGATGAGCCCTTCGCCGGAGTTCAGGCCGCGCGGGGTGTGTTCGGGACTGAAGAAGTCCGGCAGGGCCTCTGCCAGCACGCGCCGCGCGGTTGAGGTGGCCGATCCTTTCCGCCCTGTGGAGGTGGGGCCGATGGTCAGGGCCCAAATCAGGGTGGGGTGGCGGTCGTTGCCCACCATGAGGTGCGGGCGGCGGCCGATGGCCGCCCCGGCTGCCGAGAGGAGGTTGGCGAGCACCGCGATGGGATCTGCCTCGGTTGTGGGGTCCAGCTCGCGCACGGTCTCGCCTACCCAGCCGCAGAACACGCCGGGGTGTGGCGTGGGGCCGGGCCGATGCGGGCGGCGGATCCCGGGGTGGGGGTCATAGAGCGGGTTCGGCGGCCCGGTCGGTGTGTCGGCTAAATCCTCCTCGTCCATGGTGGAGTTGGCCGTGAACTCGCTGACCTCTTCGAGTAAGGCGGAGCGAATGTCATCGGCGTCGGCATCCGGGGCGGAAGCGGCCTGCACGATCCGGGTGCCGGTCTCGATCAGGAGCCGACGCTCGGCCTTGTCCCGCACGATCTCCGCGTAGTACTCGGCATTCGCGACGGTGGGAACGGCCTGCACGAGGGTGTGCAAGTAGCTGGCACCCCCGACGCGGGCAAGGTGCCCGCGCTTGTCGAGGTGGTGCGCGAGGGTGATGGGGTCGGCGGGCTGGCCCTGGTCTTGCAGCTCACGGATCGCGCGATGGATGGTCTCGTGAGCGGGCCGGTAGTGGTCGGCCGGGTCCATCACTGCGGCCACGTCGTCGATTGCTGCGGCCGACAGCAGCATGGCCCCGAGGACGGACTGCTCGGCATCGAGATCCTGCGGCGGAATCGTCTCCCGGGCCTGCGGCCCGCCGTGGAGAGACCGCACGTTGTCGTACTGCGGCCGTGAGGGCTCAGCTGTCATGCTGAAGTCCTCCTGTTTCTCTCGAAGGGACGGAGATCCGGGGCGGTCGCGGTCTTTGGCGAGAGGCGACCGCCCCGGGCGTAGCTACAGGTCGGCGAGCGCGTCGGTGGGGATCTCGTAGACGCCGATCACGTCGTTGACGCCGGTCCAGTAGCCGGGGGCGTAGTGGATGTAGGCGATGTGCAGGGCGGTCCCGTTGCGGTCGGTGCAGGTGTAGACGTTCACGGTGTCCACGGCCTTGCGGTTTTTGCGGGCCGCGCGGATGGCTGTCAGGGCTTCGTACAGGGAGACCGGCCCTCCGAGGCCGGGGCGGCCGTCGACCTGTGAGTAGAGGGTGGGCCGGTGGGTGTTGGTGCTGGTATTCACGGCGGTTGTCTCCGTTCGGATTCAGTGCTTGGGGGCGGGGTTGGGGAGTTCGGGGAGTCCGGCCTGCGTGAGGGCGGCCGGGTCGAAGCCGGGGAGGGCAGCGCGGGCGGTGATGGCCTGGGCGAGGGCTTCGGCGTAGGCGGCGCCCTCGCGTGCGACTTCGATCTGGGTTCGGCCGCGGATGGTTTCCACGCGTTCGATGTGGGCGTGTTCTTCGCGTCGCTCGCTCGCCTGCCGCTCGTACGCCACACGGTCGCGGCGGTCGGTGCGCCAGTAGCGGGTCGCGAGTCCGTAGGCGATGGCGGTGGCCAGCGCCCACAGCAGCAGCGGCAGGGATAGGCCGTCGGCGTATGCGGCGACCCCGGCGAGGGCGAGGCCACCGGAGGCTGCGAACGCGGTCCCGGCAATCACGCTGTCCCCGGCGCGTCCTGCGGAGGCGAAGGCGCCCGCTGCTGCCGCTCCGGTGGCCAGCACGGTCATCAGTGCGGCGTTGCCGACGGAGTGTTCGGCGCCGTTGGCGTTCCAGATCCGGGCGAGGACGAGCACGGTGGAGGTGGCCAGCGCGGGCGCGGCCTTGGGTGCGGCGATGGCGAGCCAGTGCCGGGCGACGATCGGTTCGTTCATCACGGGCTCCTCTACAGGTCGCCGATGGCGTTGACGACGGCGGTGGTGAGTTCGTTCATCGGCTCGGAGGCGCCGGTGGAGGCGAGGTAGAAGCCGAACATCATGGCGACGAACGCGGAGCCGTAGCCGAGGGTCTTGGAGCGGAGCAGGAAGAACAGGACGAGTCCGAACAGGACGACGAGCGAGACGGTGATGGCCATGGGCTATCCCTTCCAGACGGGCTTTGAGGCGGGCTTCTTGGCGGTGGTGTCGGTGCCATCGCGGTAGACGTGCAGCCAGAGGTTGTAGAGGTGGCGTCCGACGCGTATGCGCTTGCCGTGGCCGTCGCAGCGGCGGCAGTGCTTGCCGCGCTTCATGCGGCCCTTGCGGTCGGTCTTCATCGCGAAGCCGAAGCCGCGGCACTTGCGGCAGTCGCCGTACGGGCTCGCCGCACACAGACTCGCGTAACCGAGAGTGACGGCGAGCAGGCAGGCGCTAGCAAGGAGAACTAGGGTCACGGGGTGCCTTCCAGGCGGGATTACCGGCGTTCTCGCAGGTCGGGTGCTAGACGCGAGGTTGCTGATCAGAGCCGGTATGGGCTGCTAGTGGGGGTGCTAGGTCTAGCAGCGGTGGCTGCTAGACCTAGCACCGGTGCGCGGTCAGTTCGCGGACCGCTTTCCGTCACGCTCAGTGATAGCCGTGGTGATGTCGGCGCGGGCGATGCCGCGGCGGGTGGTGCCCTTGCCCTTGTCGGTGGTGCCCCAGACGTCCTGGGCGGTGATGCCGTGCGGGCGCAGGTTCGTGGTGACGGTCTCGGCCTTCCAGCCGCCGTAGACCTCCGGCCGCAGCGTGGCCAGGCGTGCGGCGACCTTCTCGTTCCACACCTTCTCTTCGTCCGCGGCCACGACCTTGAGGATGTCGGCCAGCAGGTCGAAGGCTGGCTCGCCGCTTTCCGGCGTCTCGCCGATGGCGTGGCCGGTGACGTTGCCGTACTCCTCGCGCATCTTCCGCGCCCGGGCCACGACCTGCTCGGCGCCAACCGCGTCCACGAACGCTGAAGCCACGATGCGCGGGTCATCGCCCTCACCGGCCATCCAGCAAATCCCGCGGTCGGTGCGGGAGAACATCGTGGCCCGGTACCCCGCCTTGTACATCGACGTACCGAGCACCATGTCGTTGGCAGGCTGGCCCATGACCTTCAGGCAGAACCGCAGCACAGCGTTCGCGCTGATGCCGGTGGGCAGCGACTTGGCGTCCGGGCGCTGGGTGCCGAACAGAGCCACGATCCCCAGCGCGGGACCGCGTTTGCCCAGGTCGGTGCAGATCTCTTCGATCTCCGCGCCGTACTTCTCGTGCTCGAAGGGAACCTGGCACTCATCGAACCCGGCGACGATCGGGTGCAGCCGCAGCGACTTGTCGTTGGCCAGCTCCGGCGTCACTTTCGACTCCGGGCAGCGTGAACGCGGCAGGGACTTGATGACCTTCGCCCGCCTGCGCAGCTCGGCGCGCAGCTCCCGCAGCGATTCGAGGACGTAGAGGATGTCCTCATCCTCGTCCCCGGCCCGGTACCGGTGGCAGACCGGCTCCAGGGCGCCGAAGTCACCGGTGCCCTTGAAGTCGAACGCGTACAGCTCCGCACGCGGGTCCAACGCGGCAATCAGCAGGAACAGCCGCATCAAGAACGTCTTGCCCATGCGCGGGATCGAGCCGACCACGACCGAGGCGAACATGAGCGTCACGGACACGTCCCGCATCCGCTGGTCGTTGCCGAAGACGACCGGCTTGAACAGGTCCACCTGCCCGGACTTCAGCAGAGGCCAAGCGGGCTTCTTCGTCTCGTTCATGGGCTTGTCACCCACCCACAGCACCAGGCGCCCTTCGTGCTCCTCGGGGTCGGCAGCGGGCCACACGCAGCCGACCTTGCGCCGCAGCCCGGAAGCCAGCGGCTTGCGGGCCTCCATGATGTCCTCCGGGGTCACGCCCCAGGGAAGGTCCAGGTCAGCGCGGTAGCCGGGGCCGTCCCGGGTGATCTCGGAGGTGAAGCGCAGCCCGTTCATGTCGCCGCCCTTCTTGATGGCGGCCGACAGCTTCGCGTTGCCGATGTTGTCCAGCGCCCGCAGCACGATCGGGCCGGTCAGCTTCTGCACCTCGGTCTTCAGCACCGCCGGACCGATCACCGGCTGGTCCTGCGGAGCACCCCAGAACCCGGCCACCAGCACCGCAGCCGACGCCAGCACCGCAAGCCACGCCGGGGCCATCACGTACATGGCCAGGGCGAACGCGGCACCGAAGACGAGCCCGATGGTCGTCACCAGGACCCGCAGCCGCACCCGCCCGTCACGCTGGCGCGACAGCTTCAGGTACTCAGCCGTGTTCTCGTGCTCGACTTCGTAGGCGCGCAACGGGGCGCCTTCGGCGTCCCACACCCACCGGTTCGTGTCACGCACCAGGCGAGCTGCGCCGCGCGGCGCGTTGAGGGTGAGCTGGCAGGCGTACCAGGGGGTGCGGATGCCGTGAAAGGCCGTGGCGTAGAAGGCGTTGCCGGTCGCCCGCTGCACGGTGGCCACGAACCCCGGCTTGGAGGTGAGCCACGTCGGCAGGATCGGTCGCCGCTTGTAGGTGGTGATCCCCGGCGCGGGCAGGTCGGGCCGATCGACCGGCACCGGTCGGACGACCGAGTCTGCCGACTCCTCATCATCCGAATCGGGCGACTCGGTCGGACGGGAGTCGGGCACCGGGGCGGGAGCGGGGTCGGCCGACCCGTCACGGGCCGACCGCGCCTTGTCGAGGTCGACCACCTCGGCGCCCTGCTTCACCGGCTCGTCCGGGGGCGGGAACGGGGTTGTTTCCGTCACGATGGATCTGCTCCTTCAGGGGAGTTGAGGGCCCGGCCGACGCTGTAGGAGGTGGGCGGCCGGGCCCGAACTGGTGGTTACGCGGCGCGCTGTTCTTCGGGGTAGGCGCAGGGCACGCACATGCCGAGCGAGGTCGGAATCACGTATCCGGCGTCGTGCCGGCACTCAGGGCAGGTGCGGCGCGCGAGCATCGCCAGGGCGAGCGAGCCCCACTTGCGCGACGTCATCGGCCGGACCGGCTTGGCCCGGTCGAGGCGGTACAGGTAGGCGACGCGAACCCCACCGCCATAGCGGCGCTGTCGCATGACCTGGGCCGCTATCGACTGTCCGCCTGGCCGTAAGCCGCGGGCCCGCAGCTGTCGGCGGGTCGCTAAGCCGTCGGGGGCGAACCGCCAGGGGTAGGTGGGAATGCCGTAGCGGACGCCGGTGGGGTCGTAGCACTTCCCGAAGGTCGGGGACATCAGGCGGCCTCAGCCTCGGGCACGTCCTCACGGGCCCGGCGCTCCTGGAGCAGCGTGTCCCGCAGCATTCGCGCGTTCGCCGACGACGTGCGCACGGCCTTGCGGATCGGCTCCGCCTTCAACTCGTCATCCAACCAGTCGGCCGTCACCGTCCGTGCCTCAGCAAGGAGTTGGTCCGGTGTGCGGTTGGGCCGGGGCGTGCGGGCCGACTTGGGAATTCGACCGGTCGACCTGCGTGGCCGACGGGCGACCGCTTCCGAGTCGGCCGACTCCACGGCGGGCATCTCGCTGACCGGCAGCGTCGCTTCGGGAGCCGACTTTCCCAGGTCAGACCCCAACCGATTCGCAGTCGAATCAAGAGATTCATCCTGGTTTGCGTCACCGATGGTGATCTCTGGGACTGCTGTCGTGGTCTGGTCGACCGTCGGGCGCTCTTCGACGGCCGCAGGGGCGGTGAACATGGCGGTCAGCGCGGCATCCGCACCACCGGTGACGCGCTCACGCTGGATGTCCAGCAGCCGCAGCCCCAGGGAGTGATCCCCCAATCCGACCTTGCGGGCCAGCTCCCACGACGTGCGCTCCGACTTCGCCCGGACCTTCTTGTCGGGGTGGTTGGCGGCCACGGCGCGGAGGTAGGCCAGCTCCCGCACGACGGCCGCCGCGCGGGCTTCGGCTTCGGCGTCGCGGCCGTCCTGGTGGACGACTATGCGGCGGGCCAGGAACGCCATGCCCTCAGCCGAGACGCACATGCCCATGGGGGTCACGGCGTAGATGACGGTGCGGCCGGGCTCGTCCCCGGCCATGGCAGCCATGGCGGACGCAGCGGCGGGCAGGGCCCACAGCCCGAGGCGGATAACCTGCGGGGAGGACTGCCCCAGCATGGTCAGCCCGAGCAGCACCAGGGCGAGAACGGCGGTGGCTCCCTCACCAGCGGCCACGGCTCCCAGCGCGGTGCCCTCGCCGTAGGCGCGGCTGATGTTGCTGAACGTCCCGATCCCACCGGCAACACCGGTGGCGAGCATCGGCACGAACGCCGCAGCCAAAACGGTCTTCTGTACCTTCGTCAGCGGCCTGCGCGTGGTCATCACGCCACCTCCTTGGTCGTCGTGGTGCCCGGGCGTCCCTCGCGGCGGCCGTTGACCGTCGCGGACTGCGGGCGGGTCTGGAAGCGCGGCGCGATGCTGCTGCCCCCGCCCTCCCGCTTGGCCAGGTACATGTGCTCATCCGCCAGCCGCAGCAGCGCGGACAGGTCGGCCGGGGCGCGCCAGTAGCGGGCCACGCCGACCGAGGCGTGAACGTCGATGCGGTGGCCGTCGTAGGTGACTGGCTGTTCGAGGCGGTTGAGCAGGTCCAGCACCTTGGCGCTGAGGTTGCCGGTGACAGTGTCGGTGTCGCCGTGCACGTCGGTGACGGCAGCGAACTCATCGCCCCCGAGCCGTCCGGCAACGCCCTTGTGCTGTGCGGTCCATGCGGCGAGGCGTTGACCGGTCGCGCGGATCACCGCGTCTCCCGCGGCGTGCCCGAACCGGTCGTTGATCTGCTTGAACCAGTTGAGGTCCAAGACGTAGACGGCGCGCTGCTGCCCCTTGGCGAGGCTCTTGTGGGCCCGCTCCTCGAACGCCTCACGCGTCCACAGGCCGGTCAGCGGGTCTCGGCGCGCGGTCTCGATACGGCGGGCCAGGCGCAGCGCGTGCAGGGACCATCCGGCCGCCATCGGTAGACCGGCCGCGGCGGCAAACAGCAGCTCACTCATGCCGCTTCCCCCGTCCTGGCGGAACGGCCAGTGCGGGCAGCGGCCCGCAGGAACGGCACCGTCCGGGTGAGTGCTTCGGCGTAGAGCGCGTCCCACGCGGCGACCTCGTCGCCACCCGCACCGCGCTCACGCAGCTCGGCAAGCGCCTCGCGGGCCACGTCCTCCCGAGCCGCCCGCTCCTCCGGGGCCTCGGGATCGAGCGGGCCGCGGAACAGGTCGCGGTCGATACCGGCGGGCAGGTCATCGAAGCCGAGGGCAAGTTCCTCGAACTCCACAGCGTCCAGCACCTCCTGGGTGCCGATGTAGCTACGCATGGATCTCTCCAGAAATCGAAGGGACGGAGACCCGGGGCGGTCGCGGTCTTTGGCGAGAGGCGACCGCCCCGGGTGGGCCAGAGGGTGACTACTTGCGTCCGCCCCAGGCTCCGGCGGCTGCGTTGCCGTTGGTGCGGGCCTGCCCGGACTGCTCACGGGCGGCTGCCTGGGTCTGGGGGCTGTGGTGCTGCCGGTAGTCCTCAGCGGCTTGCTTGTGCAGGTTGCTTGCCTGCGGGCTGGGCTGTGTGCTCACCTTGAACGGCTCCCTTCAGGGGGCTTCAAGGGGCGCGCCCGACAGCTGCCACGCGGGAGGGCGCGCCCCGCTTCATGTGCCTGATCGGGCCGGGCTGTCCCGGCTCCCCTCACCGCCCGTGCGAGACGGGCGGATCGGGCAACCGTCAGTGGCGCTTCTTGTAGGCCCGCTCGGCGCGGTTGAGGCGCTCCTGCTTGGCGAGGTTGGCGCGACCTGCGGGTGAGTCGATGTCGACAGAGCCGAGGCGCCCGGTGTTGACCGGGTCGTTGTCCAGGGCGCGCTTCGCGGCCTGGTACTCCTGCGCCTCGGGGCTGTTGTCGGCCTTGCGTCCAAACATGTGCTGCTCCTCTACGCGGTGATTGGAGCCCAGCGCTCCCCACCGCCCCCGCCAACCAGCGGCAGGGGCGCCTGGGCAATACAGGGGTTTCGTCGTGCGGGGCGGCGTGGCCTTAATGCCACGCTGGGCCGCCTTATCGGAGGAGGCGGCGGCCTCATCACGCTGTTGAGTTCTCCGCAGCGCTACTTCCGGGCCTTGCTTCCGGGCGCTGACAAGGTAGGTAACCTATGTAGCTTCCCGACGCCGAGGAAGTTACCTAGGTTGGTTTCTGGTGTCAAGTCTCTCGGTCAGGAAGGCAGGTGACCTAGGTCAGATACGCTCTAACCATGGACTCGAAGCCCGAGAAGCCCAACGCCAAGGAGATCGCTGCCAAGTTCCGCAACGACATCGCCGACGGCGTGTACGGCCCGGGAGCACGGCTGCCCGGGGCTCAGGGCTACGCCAAGAAGCTCGGCGTAGCGCTCATGACCGTGCAGCACGCGTACAGACAGCTCGCCGAGGATGGGCTGGTCATTGGTCGCCAAGGGAGCGGCACGTACGTGATCGACCCCGCAAAGGGTGAGCCCACCGCGCAACAGGCTGCTGCGAGCATTCGCGATCTTCAGACTGAGCTGACGCATGTCACCTCCCAGCTCCAAGAGCTCTCGGACCGTGTGGCGAGGTTGGAGGAGGACCGAGCCTCTGCCGCCTCGCCTGGCGACAAGTAAGCCTGAATCGAGGGCTCTTCGCAGTGGACAGGGGTTAACGCCCAGCGCCGTTACCTGTTAACTCCCCACGTGGCAGCGGTTTTGGCGTCATCATGAAAGGACGTCAGGCGGCGTCCACGTGGGGGCATGCGATGAAGGCGAAGCTGCGCGAGGTACGAGCTCGACTCGACTGGACGCAGGCCGAATTGATCGACGCCTTACTGGACGCTGCTGATCGGATCGGCGTTGATGCGCCATCGCGGGCCAGCTTGAAGACATTGGTCTCCATGCATGAGAACGGACGTCGTGCCGTCGGCCACCAGCACCGTGTGCTTTACCGCGAGGCGTACCAGATGACGGACGCCGACCTCGGCTTTGCTTCGGATGCGGCGCCTGAGGCTCCGGCCCCGCTCCCCGTTCCTGCCCAGCGCCGGAAGCTCCCCGTCCCAGCGAACCCGGAAATGCTGGCCTACCTCATGTCCGTCCTCGGCCAGCACATGCAGGCGGAACCCATGGTGGGCCCTCAGTTCCTCGTTCCGCCGGTGCAGAGTCAGATGGGCCTCATTGAGCAGCTGTGCAACGACACGCATGGACCGTTGCGGCAAGAGGTGCTTCGAGTCGGAGCCCGGTACTGCGAATTCTTAGGGTGGCTCTACCAGGACACTGGCAACGATCACCTAGCGATGCGCTGGACGGGCCAGGCCCAGGACTTCGCTCAAGAGCTGGACGACCCGGCGCTCGTGGCGTACGTGCTTCAGCGGCGCAGCAACATCGCGACCGAGTCAGGGCAAGCCGGGCATGGCGCGGGTCTGGCCAACGCGGCTCTCCGGCACGCGGGTGACCTTTCACCGAGGGTGCAGGCGGTCGTCCTGCGACAACTGGCGAATAGCAAGGCTGGACTCGGCGAACAGGTCGAGACTGCCCGTGCGGTCGACGAAGCCATGGCTGCCGCCGACGCAGGAAGCGACACGGACCCTCTCGCGCCGTACTGCACCGTGGCGTATGTCGAGATGGAGGGCGCGACGTGCGACGTACGACTTGAACGGCCAGAGCGAGCCGTCGAGACCTACCGTGCGAGTCTGGAGCACTGGCCGGCAGTGCAGCAGCGCGACCGGGGACTCTGCCTCGCGCGATTGGCTACGGCGAACGCGATCCTCGAAGACATCGAAGGGTCGTACGAGGCAGCAGCCGAGGCCGTCACCATCGCAGAGAGCACGGGCTCTGCTCGCATCCGCAACGAGCTACTGCGGCTGCAACCGCGTCTTGCCCCTTGGCGCAAGTTGGTGGAAATTTCAGAGCTGAACGTCGTGCTGGACAGAATGAAGAGGGCCGACACGTAACCGAGCCGAGGGAGCCTTGTGAACCTGCTGCCGACGATCACGACCACTGACGTACAGGAACAGTCTCCGCGAGTCGCCATCCTGCCCGTGGGATCGTTCGAGCAGCACGGGGCATACCTGCCACTCATCACAGACACCGCTATCGCGGCCATCATCGCCCGGGAGGTCGCGGCGGCATACCCCGTACTGTGCCTGCCACCCATCACGATGTCGTGCAGCCACGAGCACGGTACGTGGCCCGGCTCGGTCAGCATCAGCGCCAAGACGCTCTACGCGATGGTGGACGACATCAGGGGCTCTTTGGAACGCTCCGGCATCCACAGGCTTGTGATCATCAACGGGCACGGTGGCAACTATGTGCTGTCGAACATCGTGCAAGAGGCCAACGTGTCCGGGCCCTGCATGACGCTCTTCCCCCTGAGCCCCGAATGGCACCGGGCGCGAGAGCGGGCGGAAATGATCTCCGACGCGCACAGCGACATGCACGCGGGAGAGGTCGAAACGTCGATCCTGCTCCATGCCGAGCCAGACCTTGTGCGGCCCGGGTACCAGAACGCCGACCACGACGGGGGAGAGCGCCGGTTCCTGCTGACGCTCGGGATGACCGGCTACACCGAGAGCGGCGTCATCGGCTTCCCCTCGTACGCCACGGCAGAGAAGGGCAAGGCAGTGCTGGCGAGCCTCGTCGAGGACTTCGCAGAGCACCTGAAGGTGCTCTCTGCTGAGGATGCCTAGTTAGGGGGCCCATGCCGGACAGCTCGTTTCGGTCAGCTCGCAGGTAGAGGCTTCGCACTTCCGACCACGGTGCGCGCATGCCTATGTGCGGTCTTCGCTATGTCGTCGGTTGGGATCCACCCACGATGCGCAGCATTGTTGCGGACCTCCGACAACTCCGGCATCAATTTGTTCTTTGAGACGCCTAGAGCATGCCCCAAACCCACATACAGATCGACCAGCCCAATAATTCCACCCGCCCTTTTAATCAAGTTTTCAATAAAGGCATCGGTGAGCTTTTTGGACCTCAGGTGATCGGAGATGGCCGAGGCGATTGCCACCTCAGCAGCCGTCGCAGAGTCGATTACCGCCCGGCGGAAATCACCATCCATTCTGGCAGCCTGTGCGTCGAGGAGCAGGCGATGCTCCGGAGGAAGATGCTCCCCACGCGAAGCCCGCCGGAAGGCACCAACCACTTGATCACGAGTGAGTGGTACGCCCACTAGGTAGACGCCGCCCAGACTCACACCGCTTCCTACAATGTTTGCGCCGTCAGTGATCACATTGAAGGCACTACTGTGCTTCGGTCCGACCTGACGTACTAGTTCGCCGCTCCACGCCGTTGCCCAGTGAAAAACAATGTCGAACCAGCGGAAGAATGACTCACCGAGTCGCCTAAGTTCATCTGAGGTTGCCATATTACTCGCAGGCACCAGCAATATTGAAGACCTTGCGGCGCCAACACGGTAAAGATCACCACCTGATTGGTATCCCCACGCATCAGAAAAGGCGCTTTCTACCGAGTCGGGCAGCAATCGCTCATCCGGCGGCCCGGCGAGCTTTTCAGAATCAGGATCGAATACGGGAAGCGTGAGACGGACTTTATGCTGCCCAATCTTTACTTCTTCCGTGAGTCCAAGTGCATCCGACCCCACCGACAGGGCCTCGGGGAAGTGCGCGATTCCGGCGTAGCGTCGACGTCGAGTAACCATGGCAATATGCTGTCCCACAGCACTCTGACTCGCATGCGGGAGACCGCCGCTGTCCGGGTTCCGGCTACCGAAGCCATGCCGGTGATCACACGTCGGCGGCTATCCCTGCTGCCGGACAAGGGGCGTGGCCAACCTCTGGCCGAGCCGGGGCCGACAAGAACGACCCGCCCCGCCGCAGGTCAAGGGGCATGGACCTGAGTGAAGTGACCTGCCTTGAAAGCCGCCGGGCCCTGCCTCGCTAGAGGCAGGGCCCGATTGTGGTTGATTCGCTGGAACCGCAGCGAGTCGCGTCACATCGGGGGCCGTCTGGGGGCCGTCCGAGGGGGGCCGGGGGTGACCAACGACGACCAATGACGACGGCGACACCCCGGCCCGACTTGGCTTTCAGAGTGATCTCCGCAGGTGCCAAGTTCCGGTGACGAATTCTTCTCTGAACTAAGACATGTCCATTTCCTCAGAGACCGCGATGCGCTCAAAGGGCCCCATGGCCGTGACCTCCGCCGAGACTGGGGTAGTGGAATCTTGGATCTCCAGAAGAACCGTGGCCTCAACCCTGGACGTGACCTTCGATGTCCACGCGGTGAAGTCAAACACCGCTGGACTAGGAGTCCGCAGCGGCTGGAGATGTTGGTACGACTTCTCAACTTCCCACCGCAGCTGCGCGCTCACCCAGATGCGGTCCCCGACACGGTAGGCATCCTTACGCCGGACCTCCATGAGCTGCAGCTCGGCTCCTCCAGGGGCGAACGCTTCGGCGGAGCTGGCAGTGGCCTCTGGCAGGAGGCGGTAGAAGAGGTCAAGTTCGACGCCTTCAAGGTGCCTTCTTATGGCCTGTGCGACGATCTCGCCTCGAAGCAGAGCCTCTAGATCCTCTCCAACCACATCGACCTGCTCAGCAAGCTCACCCAGTAGTTCATTGATCCCTCCATGGAGAAGCCGAAGCCGCGCGGCTGCGTGGACTCCAAGCGTCTGCTCCGCCTCCTGACGGAGAAGCGGGTGGAAGTCCTGCTCGTTGCCGAAATCGTTGTCCCGCGAGAGGAACCAAACTTCGGCGTTTGCTGTCCGAGCGGCCTCAAGCAGGGTGAGCCAGATTGTGACGTCTCTGGCGCCTCGGGCGTTCCCAGGCTTCCAGTCCTGCTTTGCTGGTGGCCGCCGGTGCGCTTCCCGCTTCAGCGCCTCCTCAGCGGCCCTCTCGGGTGGGTAGAGAATGGTGAATTTCTCTTCCAAGGCGGCTTGTCGCCTCTCGGCTGCCGCTTGACCGGATAGTCGCCTGACCTTGTCAGTAAGGTCGTGGTCGAATGCCTTACTGAGCGTTCTGAGCTCCTTGAGGGCACGATCGACGGCCTCGTCAACCTCATGCTGATGGTGGGCGACGTGCTCGACGGCCACCATGTTCGGAATCGCCAGGTCGTGTTCAGCGAGAGCCGCAATCTTCACAAGCATGCCCAGGAGCGCGCCGTGAGGGAACGTGGCGATCTTGAGCTGATTGGTGTCGAGAACGATCAACGGGACTCCTTGAACTGCGGTGCCGGTCGTCCGGTCTGCGAACAGGTGACTCTGCACCTGACCAGCGTCACGGCGGCGGCAGGCGGCGAACGACCCAACGCACGGGGCGTCACCTGAATGGAGGCCAGGCACTCCGTCGCGTGACCTGATGGCGGCCCTTGAGGAGTCTGTGCGGGCGGCCAAGGCCCAAGCCAAGCACTGTTACCGCTCCACCGTGGCGTCGTCGATCCACCTGGCAAGGACGCTGAACGCGGCCAGCTGCTCCAAGGCGTGGTCGACGGGCAGCTCGGTCTGGATGGTGTGGCTGGCGGGGTTCCGAATCGCTGCGTAGCAGCCTTCGGCAAATGCCCGTACACCGCGGTGGATGCTTTTGAAGGTCTGGCTCCCGTCGTCGGGCATGAGGCGCAATCGTGGCTTGCCGGGCTCGGGGGGCCTCTCGGAGAAAGCCTGGTTGAACAGATCGACCTCGGAGATGTCCAACCGGCTGACCTTGTTCTGGGCTTCCGCATTGATCTTTACGGAGGCGACGCGGACGGCCTCTCGGTAGTGGCCGCTCTGCCACAGGGACCGTGCAGCATCCCACACCCAGGGGTGGAGGTGTCCGGCGCTCAGGCGAGGGGCGTCGTCGCCCAGCTTCAGGGCGATCTCGGCATCGCGCAGGATCGCCGTCTTCGCGCGTTGTGCTGCTTCTCGGTGCTGGTACCAGCGGTTGACGGGTTCGTTCTTATCGCTGGGCACGGACGTACGCCAGCCAGGGATTGCCCTGTCGAAAATCTTTTCTACGACATGGGCAGACGCGTAGATGTCGCCCTGGGAGCCGCGATTGCTCATCTGTTCGGAGAAATCCAGTACGTTGGGCGTGCGGGCCGGGCGATAGAGGGCCGTGAGTTCTAGGAACTTGTCCAGCTCTTGCACGGCCCAGTTGCGGTCCATTGTGTCGGTCGTCACACTTCGATGATGACTCGGAGTAAGCGAGCTCTGCTCCATCGCATGGGGCACTTGAGCGCAAGATCTGGACGAGACGTGGACGGCGAAGGGGCATGGGCGCCGCAGCATCACTTTCGCCGCAGGTCAGCGGCCTGTTAATCGTCCATCGCCAGGGGTCTGTAAATCTGTCGGCTTACGCCTACGCAGGTTCGAACCCTGCACCCGCCACAC